>NZ_JBSFRU010000070.1:0-22493 GCF_053589395.1 Nocardia sp. NPDC003345 | reverse complement strand
CGGCCGGGGTGATCATCGTGCTCGGCGCCGCGGGGGGCGCCATCGTCGGGCTCGAGGGCTACAACGCGCTGCATCTGCTGGGTATGGAGCCGGCCGTCGGGCTGATCTCCTCCACCGCCTCCACCCGTGAACTCGCACCCATCATGGCGTCGCTGGCCTTCGCCGCACAGGCCGGGTGCCGGTTCACCGCGCAACTCGGGGCCATGGGTATCGCCGAGGAGATCGACGCCATGGAGTCGATGGCCATTCGCTCGATCGCCTATCTGGTGAGCACCAGATTGGTCGCCGCGGTGATCGCCATCGTCCCGCTGTTCCTGGTGTGTCTCGCGGTGAACTATATCGCCGTCGAAATGGTGGTGGCCGCATCCGGCGGCCTGTCGGGTGGCACCTATCAGCATTACTTCCAATTGGTTCTCACCGGCCCGGATATCGCCTACTCGCTGCTGAAGGCCGTGGTTTTCGTCGCGCTCACCACCACGGTCCAGTGCTACTACGGGTTCTATGCCGCCGGCGGCCCGCAGGGGGTCGGAATCGCCGCGGGGCGGGCGATGCGCGCCTCGATATCGGTGATGATCGTGGTGAATCTGCTGCTGACCGTCGCCTTCTGGGGTATCGGAACCAGCGCCCGGCTGGGTGGGTGAGGGCCGATGCTGTTCGACAAAGACGGCCGCGGGCCGTCCCTGTTCTCGCTGGTACTGCGCGGGATCCTGCTCATCGCGCTGGCGGTGGTCTTCGTCGGCGGGGTGCTCATGAAATCCGCCGGCCGTTTCGACAGCCGCGCCGAAGTGGTGGCGCTGCTCGACCAGGTGGGTGACGGATTGCCGCCGCGCTCGGACGTGAAATACCAGGGCGTACTGGTGGGCACGGTCGCCGGGGTGGCGCCGGCGGTGGATGGCGGGCCCAGCCGGGTACGGCTGGAACTGGACCCCCGCTACCTCGCCGATATCCCCCGGACGGTGACCGCCCGGGTGGTGCCGAGCAACCTGTTCGCGGTGTCCTCGGTCCAGCTGGTCGACAACGGGCCCGCGCCGGGCCTGGTTTCCGGGGCACAGATAGTGCAGGACGGCAGCCTGTCGACGATCCAGTTCCAGACCGCGTTGACGAAACTGCGCGATATCGTCGCGGCTTCCGCCCGGATCGGCAGCAGCGATACCGTCGGCGTGCTCTCGGCGGTGGCCGGGGCCACCGACCGGCGGGGCGGCGATATCGTCCGGGCCGGCGCGCAACTCGACCGGATCACCCGGGAACTGACGGCGCTCATCGCCCCGACCGGCCATCCTTCCACGCTGACCGCGCTGGCCGATTCCATTCGCGGGCTCGCGAACACCGCACCGGAACTGCTGGACGCCCTCAACCACGCCATCGTGCCCTTGCGCACGGCCGTAGAGCAGGAGGACCGGTTGATCGGGCTGTTGACCGCGGGCGGGCAGACACTCACCCGGGTCGGCAACGGGTTCGACAGCCACACCGGCCAGCTGGTGACCATCACCGACCAGTTCACCCCCGTGCTCGGAGTATTCGCCGCCGGCAGTCCCGCGTTCACGCCGATCGTCGGCCGGATCAAACGGCTGTCGGATATCTGGTTCGCCGAGTTCTGGAACGAGGAGACCCAGATCGGGACGGGCAAATTCCAGATCCGGCTGTCACCGGACACCCTGTACACCCGCGCCGACTGCCCCCGCTACGGCGAACTCGCCGGACCCAGTTGCGCGACCGCGCCGATGGAGGCCACCGCGGCGCCGCTCCCACCGGTTCTCGACCCGCGGTCGATGCCGCGGCCTGCCCTTCCGCCGGAGATGATGGCGGTGATCGACCGGGTGTTGCGCGGCGACGGGAACGCCGCCGAACTGGTGCTGTCGCATCTGCTCACCACCGGCCCCCTGCCCGCTGGAGGTGCCCGATGACCGCTCGGCGGACCCTCGCCGGATTGAGCCTGTTCCTGGTGATCGCGTTCGGCCTCATCTGGATGACCTTCGTGACATTGAATCGCGGGGTCGACGGCGCGACGAAATCCTACGCGGCGATCTTCACCGACGTCACCGGCTTACGTGTCGGTGACGATGTGCGGATGGCGGGGATCCGGGTGGGACGCGTGGACGGGGTCGAACTGGACGGCACCCTGGCGCGGGTCCGCTTCCGCGTCGAGTCCGATCAGCGCCTCTACAGTGATACGGCAGCCGCGATCACCTACCAGAACGTGATCGGCCAGCGCTATCTCGGCCTGTCCCGCAATGGCGAGGATTCCGCCGCGGAATTAGCCGACGGGGCCGAGATCCCGGTCGACCGCACCGAGCCGTCGTTCGACCTGTCCACCCTGCTCAACGGTTTCGAGCCGTTGTTCTCCGGGCTGGATCCCGCCCAGGTCGACAACCTCACCGGCGCGCTGATCAAGGCGTTGCAGGGTGACGCCGGTTCGCTGACCGTGCTGGTCCAGCAGCTGTCCACCCTCGCGCAGACGATCGCGGGCCCGGACCAGGTACTCGGGACGGTGATCGGGAACCTCAACCAGGTGATCGGCGGGTTGGCCGCGCGCAGCGGTGATTTCAGTACGTTGATCATCCGGACGCGCACGATCGTCGACGGGCTGTCCCGCCACCGCGACGAAATCCTCACCACGCTCACCGATACGTCGGCGGTCGTGGACCGGATGGCGACGATGCTGGAACAGGATCGGCCGGCGCTCGACGAGATGCTCGCGCGCGAACCGGGTTTCACCCGGCATTTCGAGGAGAACAAAGACCAGTTCGCCTACCTCGGCTTCAATATTCCGGCCCTGATGAAAGGGATGGCCCGGGCCAGCCAGGAGGGTCCGTATCTCAACGTGTATCTCTGCAATCTCGGTTTCACCGCGGTGCCCGCGCTGTCGGATCTGATCCCGGCTGTTGTCGCGATGGCCACACCCGGCGGAACCGCCCGGCAATCACCGATCTGCAGGTGAACGGAATGACGAAACTGTCACTGCGTGTACCAGAACGGCTCCGGGCGCTGCGGCGCCGGCCGCTGGAAAGCTACGACAAACGCGCCCTGGGAGCGGTATCGCTGCTGGTTCTGCTCGTGGTCCTGGCCGCCACGCTCGGAGTGAACGCACTCGACCTCGGTGCTCGCCGCTATACGGCGGAATTCGCGCAGGCGGCCGGGCTGAAAGTGGGAGACGGGGTCACCGTCGCGGGCGTCCAGGTCGGGACCGTCGCAGGCCAGGAACTGGCCGGTGATCGCGTGCTGGTCGATCTGGATATCGACCGCGAAGTGCGACTCGGGGCCGAAACCACCGCCGCGATCAAACTGACCACCTTGCTCGGCGCGCGCTATGTCGAACTGCGCCCGGCCGGTGGCGGTGAACCCGCAGGCGACCGCATCGACCTCGCGCACACCGAGGTTCCCTACGATCTGCAGCGCGCACTGGAGAACGCGACCACCACGTTCGAGGAGATCGACGCGGGACAGCTCGGTACCTCGCTCGACGCCCTGGCCGGTCAATTGGAGGGTGTGCCCGCCGTACTACCGGATATGTTGCGCAATATCCGGTCGCTGGCGACGATCCTGGGCAGCAGGCGCGATGAACTCGGTGCACTGCTGACCGGTGTGCGCGACCTGACCGGCGTGGTAGCCGGACAGCGTGACGATATCGCCGCGATCGTGACGGTCGGCCGGGACCTGCTCCAGGACATCGACAACCGGCGCGGCGCGATCCAGGTACTCATGGGCGCCACCGTGCGGCTCGTCGAGCAGATCCAGGGGATCGTGGGCAATCGCCCGCAGGTCGACGAACTGGTGCGCGGTCTGCAAGGACTGCTGGGCAGTCTGGCCCGGCACGACGACCTGCTGCGCAATACGCTCGAGATCCTGCCCGTTTCGGTGCGCAACCTGGCCAACGCGTCCGGCTCTGGTAACTCCGTCGATTTCAACGCGCCCGGTGGGGTGCTCGTCGACTCGTGGATGTGCGCGCTCAGCGGGTACGCCGGCCAGGCCTCGCTTCCGCCCTATTTCGAGGACTGCGAATGAGGAAAGTGATCACGGCGTTGCGTCTTCTCACCGTTCTCGCGCTGGGCGGTGTCGCGGGCTGCTCCGGCGGACCGCTGACCTCCGGCGATATCACCGTGGTCGCCCAGTTCGACAGCGGTGCCGGCCTGTATGTCGGTAATGCGGTGGCCGTACTGGGTATGCCGGTCGGTGAGGTCACCGCCATCGCGCCCACCGGCACCCACGTCGAGGTGACGATGCGAATCGATCGCGAGGTGCCGATCCCCGCCGACGCCACCGCCGTCACGCTGTCGACCTCGGTCCTCACCGACCGCCACGTCGAGTTCTCCCCGCCGTACCGCGGCGGCGAGACCTTGCGCGACGGGGCTCGGCTGCCGATAGAGCGGACCCGCACTCCGGTGGGAATCGACCGGTTGATCTCCGTGGCCGACCGGATGTCCGGGGACCTCGCGGGCGAAACGCCGGAGGAGGGGCCCATCGCGGGACTGCTGGCGGTCGCCGCGGCGGGCACCAGCGGTAACGGCGCCGACCTCCGCGCCACGATGGACGAACTGTCGAAGGCCCTGCGGCTCGGCGACGACGCGGGCGCGCACACCCGCGATACCGTCACCCAACTGGTGGACGAGCTGTCGGAACTCGTCGCGGCGGCCGCCGCAGGCGATGCCTTCATCCGCGATTTCGGCGCGGCCTCGGGGCAACTGGGCACCACACTCGCCGAACTCGGAATCGGCGCCGGAACCACCGGGGCCCAGGTCAATCAGCTCATGCTGCAGGCCGAAGATCTGCTCACCACCAACCGCGCGGCACTACAGACCACGATGGCCGATGCGACCATCGTGACCCGGGCGCTGACCGACTATCGCACGCAGCTCGCCGAATTCCTCGACGTCACCCCGCTGCTGCTCGACAACGGATACCGGGTGGTGGACCAGCAGAACGGCGGTGTGCGCATTCACGCGTTACTCGACAAGGTGGCCTTCGACGGCCAGATGATCAAAGAGGTCTGCAATATCCTGGGCCTGCGCCAATTGGGTTGCAGCACCGGAACGTTGCAGGACTTCGGCCCCGATTTCGGGCTCACCGACATGCTCGAAGCGATGACGAGGCTGCCCCGATGAGCGCACGCAGGCACCTGAAGGCCACCCTGGCAGGTGCGCTCGCACTGGTCACCACCACCGCATGCTCGGTGGGCCTGGAAGACCTCCCGCTGACGCCGCGGGCCGGCGGCGAATCCGGCTATACGATCCACGCGAACTTCGCCAATGCCCTGAACCTCCCGGAGCAGGCGAAGGTCCGGCTGGCCGGTGCCGAGGTCGGGGCCGTGTCGGCTATGACGGTGCGCGATTACACCGCCGTGGTCACGCTGCGGATCCGGCCGGACGTCGAGCTGCCGGTGGGCACCCGGGCGGAACTGCGGACGGCCACACCGCTGGGTGATGTGTTCGTCGCGCTCAGCGCACCGGCCGACGCGACCCCCGCGACCGCGGCCCTGCACGACGGCGACAGTATCCCGGTGGAGTCCACCGCGGCGGCGGCGACGGTCGAAGAACTACTGACCACCGCCTCGTTGCTCGTCAACGGTGGTGCCATCCGCAACCTCACCACCGTCGTCAACGGTATGGGCCGGGCGGCCGGCGATCGGGGCGACCGGGTCGACGCGCTGCTCGACCAGTCCACGCAGCTCGTCACCGCACTGTCGGCGCGATCCGGTGAGATCCAGGTCGCGCTGCGGGAAACCGACCGGCTCGCCGCGCAATTGGCCGCGCAGCAGAACACTATCCACGATTTCCTCGGTGCTGCCGGACCCGCCGCCGCGACCGTCGACCACAGCTCCCAGCAGGCCTTGGACGTGGTGCGCCAGATCGACCGGATCACCACCCAGCTCGGAAAGTTCCCGGTACTGCAGGGCGGGCCGGCCGGGGGACTGATCGCCAACCTGAACCGTATCGCCGCCGAACTGAACAACGCCGCCACCAGCCCCGATGCCAGCCTCGCGGCCATGAACGCCATGCTCGCGCCGATCATCAGGCTCACCAGCGGCACCTCCACCCACGGCAATGTCGATCTCGCGGATTTCGCGATAGGCGCGTTGCCCGACCCCAACCACCGGCCCGATCCGGGCACCCACCTCCCGAACGCCGCCGATTGGCACGCGCTGGCCGGCAGCCTGACCTACACCCTTTTCACCCTGCGCGACCGTGTGCTGGGGCCCCGATGAGCGCGCCCACCGGACCGTCCCGTCCGGCGGCCGTGGCCGACCTGCCGGCCCGGCTGCTCCTCGCGTCGGTGCGCTACGGTCGCGCGCACCGGGCGTTGCTGACCACGGTGTCGCTGCTGGCGGTGCTCGCGTTCGGAGCGAGCTATCTGGTGTTCGGCGCGCTGGGAGTCGACCCCACCGCCTCCACCATCACCGTCCGCGTGCACCTCGCACAATCCGGCGGGTTGCTGTCCGGACAGGATGTGACGCTGCGCGGCGTCCCGATCGGGCAGGTCCGCGCGGTGGATCCGGCCCGCGGCGGAGTGGTCGCCGTCGCCGAGATCGACGCGGACGTGCCGGTGCCCGATGACGGGCCGGTCGCCGTCACCAGCCTGTCCACCGCGGGCGAACAGTTCCTCGACTTCCGGCCCACCCGGCGTTCCGGCCCGTTCCTCGCCGACGGCGCCGAGATCTCGCCCGACCGGACCACCACACCGGTCCCGCTGTGGCAGATGCTGGGGCAGTTGGACGGCACGCTGGCACAGGTGGATTCGGCCCAGCTCGCCGCGGTCCTCGACGAACTCGGGGTGGGCCCGGAGGGGCCGCGGAAACTGCGCGACATCATCGACGGCGGCACCTTCCTGATCTCCACCCTAAATTCCGTTCTCCCGCAGACCGTCGGACTGCTGCGCGACAGCAAGGTGCTGCTGACCACTCTCGCCGACGGTGCGGGTGGCCTCCAGCACCTGGCCCACGACACCTCCGCATTCATGGCCGGTGTCGAAGCCAAAACCGGCGGCTACGTCGAACTGCTCGACCGTGCCCCGGCCACGCTGGCCGCCATGGACGCGGTGCTCTCGGACAACGGGGCCGTGGTTCCGGCCCTGCTGGCCAACCTGGGCTCGGTCGCGCAGCTGACCAATTCCCGGGTACCGGCGTTCCGGGAGTTCTTCTTCCCCACCCAACGCCAGGGATCGACGCTGGAAGCGCTCGGCACCGTGATCCACGACGGCGGATTGTGGGGCCTGGTCAACCTGTACCCGCGCCCGACCTGCGATTACAACCTGCCCCGCCACGCGCCATCGCAAGCCGACTACCGGGAACCGTATCTGTACACCTTCTGCCCCGCCAACGACCCGTCCATCCTGGTCCGCGGTGCCCATAACGCGCCCCGCCCACCCGGCGAGCAGGCACCGTCCGGACCGCCACCCGGAGCCCCCGCCGATCTGACGGCGACTCCCGCACCCGTCGGCCCGATGTCCCTACCCATCCCCCTGCCGTTGACCGATTCGGGGACACCGGCGCCGGCGCCGCCCCGGTGACCCCAGCGAAAAGACTCGAGGAGATGATCCGATGAGCACCACATCCGATGTCGACACCACGACCGACGCCAAGGCACGCGCGGTCGGTGACAAACCGGAAACCGGGCCCGCGGAAGCCGGGGCCGAGGCGACCCAGCAGGAGTCCACGAAGAGTTCCGTGCCGTCGAAGGACGCGGCGGACCCGGAGGGTTCGCAGCCGGTGCTCACGAAAGACCCCGAGGGGTCTGACGGCGAAACAGATTCTGCTGCAACCGAACCCGAGACACTCGCGTCCGGGATTTCACGGTGGAACGTCCTGCGCATGGTCGCCGTGGCACTGATCCGCAAGTTCGCTGTCCCGGCCCTTGTCATCCTGGCTGTCGCGGCACTCGCCGTCGCCGGATTCCTCGGCTGGCAACTGAAGAAGGAAAGCGCTCTCGACTCCGCCGCCCGCGCCGCCACCGACGCCGCCCGCGCCTACGCTGTCACCCTGACCAGCGTCGATTCCAACAACCTCGACCACGATTTCACCGCGGTCCTCGACGGCGCCACCGGCGAATTCAAGGATATGTACACCCGCTCCAGCGGCCAGCTGCGCCAGCTCCTTATGGACAACAAGGCCACCGGGGAAGGCACCGTCCTCGATGCCGCGGTCAAATCGGCCACTCCGACGAAGGTCGAGGTCCTGCTGTTCATCGACCAAACGGTCACCAACTCCGCCGCCCCCGATCCGCGCGTGGACCGCAGCCGCGTCGCGATGACAATGGAACTGGTCGACGGCCGCTGGCTCGCCTCCCGGGTCTACTTGCCCTGACCCGGCGATGGCGGTCGAGCGTGCGAGAGGCGCAGGATCCCCGGGCGGGCAGGCGTTCTCCCGGGAGTCCGGAGCTGGCTGCGGTCCAGGTGGGCACCGACTGTCGAACTGCGGCCAGTATCCCCGGACTGTGACGGCTATGAGCGCGCACACCAGCAGTACCAGTGCGATTGATTCGGTCACCGGCCGGCTCCGGCGGCAAACCACCGAGCGAAGGACAATCGCGGAAGTACGGTTTCCACATCGGCCACGTCCATGACCCGATTCAGCTCCAGCGGGCCGAGGTGGTCGGGTGCAGGCAGTATCACCACGTCCGCTCCGGCGTTCCGAACATGGTCGGCTACGCACAACACTGACCGCTCATCCGGCCATACGACGTGGTAACCGAGTCGCTTCGCGAGCCGCAGCACCTGCGCCCGGTCCCATGCAGGCGCAGTACTCGCGTCGTCATCGATCCATCCGAATGCGTTCGGCCGCATCGCATCCTCTCCCTGGTGATCCCCGACCGGCATGCGCCTCGCCATCGGCGAACCGATCCGTCGACCGACTCGTCCCTCTCGCGCGTGCGTTGCCCGATCCGTCTTGTACTTCGCTGTTCACCCAGGCTCGTACGCGGTGCCGAATTCTCGGAGGGCAGGTTAAGGGGCAGATTGTGCGGAAGCCGCTCCGCGATGACGGAGGTCAATAGACTGGGCTTTGTCTATCGAAGGGGGCGAGATGTCGGCACCGAACTTGAAACTGCAGCAGCGGCGAGAGGCGACCCCGTCACCGAACGTGGCGGGGCGGTCGATGACCCGCGTCGAACTGGCCGAAGCTGTCAACGCGCATCTGTGGCACGCCCGGGGTCTGCGACGTGAGCTCGACGCCCATACCATTGCCCGCTACGAGCGCGGCGCTGTGCGGTGGCCGAGTAAGGACTACCGGCAAGCCCTGTGCGCGGTCCTGAACGCTACGGAAAGCGAGTTGGGATTCTGCGCAGTACGGCGGACGAAGACCGATGATCGTCGGGACGCTCTGGCGGTCAACCTGTTCAGCCCGTTCGATCCCGAAACGGTTCCCGACGATTTCCTGCATGGATCGCGAAGCCGGGTTCGAGTGGGACCCTCCGATGTGAACAAGATCCGGTACGCCGCCGCTGCGGCGGCCTCTATGGAGAACCTTCACGGGGGCGGCCCGGTAACCGTGAACGCGGCCCGACAACTCCGTGCTTTCGCGCCGCTTCTCTCCGGCCAGGCCACACCGCCCGTACGAAACGCGCTGTTCGAGGCTGTCGGCAACCTCAGCGCCGTCGCCGCCTACTCGGCCTTCGATATCGCCGACTATGCTGCCGCCGAACGACGCTTCCGGTTCGCACTCTGGTGCGCGGACGCCGCGGGATCCTGGGAGCTGCGCGCGTCGACGCTGGCCGATTTGGCTCGCAAGTCCGCCTACGTCGGCAACGTCGACGGAGCGTTGTCACTGATCGAACTGGCGCAGGTCCGTTCCGACCGCCTGACGCACACCACCCGGGCGATGCTGGCTACACTGCGCGCTCAATTCCTGGCTGCCGTCGACCGCACCGATGAGGCTCTCTCCGAAGTCGCCCGGGCCGACGAGTACTTCGCCACTCGCCGACGGGAGAAGGACCCACCGTGGATGTGCTACTACGACCACGCCGAACACCTCGGCAGCACGGGCAAGGCGCTCATACCTGTGGCCGAAAGGCTCGGACGCGTCGAACTGGCCGAGCCTCGGATCCGGCAGGCCATCCAACTGCAAGGCGAGAACTATCCGCGGTCGCGAACATTCTCCCGCACCCGCCTGGCCACCTTGACCATGCGCATGGGTGACCCTCGGGCGGCAGCAGCGATCGGCCGGCAAGCTGTCACCGACGCCGTGAATTTGCGCTCGCGCCGAATTCATAGGGAGTTGACCGGTCTCGCTGCCGCGGCCACACCGCACCGGCGTATCGGTGAAGTCGCCGACTTTCGCCGTTCGATCGCCGCCCTGCCGGCCGCCGGGGCAACCGGATGACCAGAGGGTCGGCATCGCCTCCGGACATTCTCTCGCGGGCCGCTGCCGTGGCAGGAGTCGACATCTCGGGCGCGTTGCTGCTGCGCAACGGAGCCCATGCCATCTTCGAACTGCGCGACGGGATCGTCGCCCGCATCGGGAGTCCGCATACAGCCGAGGCGGCGCATCGAGAGTTGCAGATCTCCCGATGGCTCAACGTATCCAATATCCCCACAGTCGAGGCCGTGGAGTCGCTGGCCCAACCGCTCATCATCGACGACTGCCCCGTGACCTGGTGGCGACTGATTCCCGACCATCGCCCCGCTACACCCGCAGAGCTGGGCGCAGCGCTCGGCCGTCTGCACCTGCTCGACCCGCCGTCCACGTTCGACTTGCCGGAATACCAACCGTTTGCGGGGATCGACACCAGAATCAATACGACGACCACACTCGGCTACGAAGACAAAGAGTGGCTGGTCCGGCATTATGCGGAGCTTCGGCAACGCTACGATCGGCTTGAACCGGTGGACCGGCGATCGGTGATACACGGCGACGCATGGCAGGGAAATCTCGTTGTTTCGCCCTCAGGTATCCCGGTGTTCCTGGACTTGGACAAGGTGTCGCTCGGACGCCCCGAATGGGATCTGGTGCAACTCGCCGTCGACTACGCGGATTTCACCCGCCTCACCGGTTCCGGCTACCGGTCGTTCGTCGATGCCTACGGCGGTCGCGATATCAGCACGGACCCGCAGTTCCGAATCTTCGCCGATATCCAGGAACTCCGCTGGACAACTTTCGTGTTGGGTCTGTCTCACCGAGACGCAACCGCGAGATACGAGGCCGAGCATCGCGTCGCCTGCTTGCGCGGCCGGGTCGCCAAGCCCTGGACATGGAACGCGTTGTGAGCCGGTCTGTCCGGTCCGCCTGACGTCCGACTGCCGGAGGATCGACAACTGGCGAGCACTAGGAAAGTGTGAGCGCCCGATACACGCCCACCACTGTCGCTGCGCCGACGATCTCGCCGCCGTCGATCATTCGCACCGCTTCTCCGAGCGGGATCCACCGAATCGACTCGGCTTCGTTGATGTCGGGTCGAGTGTCGGTGGGGTCGGCACCGCGAGCCAGATAGATCTCCTGTGGATGGTCGAGAGTGCCGATCGCGGGCTGGTAGGTCACGAGGTGTTCCATCGTGCGTGGACGCCAGCCGGTTTCCTCCTCGACCTCACGGGCAGCCGCAACGGCAGCATCCTCGGCGTGGTCGACATAACCACCCGGCAGCTCCCACACCCATTTGTCGATGATCCAGCGGTGCCGGTACATCATCAGGACCTCGCGGTCACCGTTGAGCACCAGCGTCATCGCACATCGAGGCATCCGCGCGACGTACTGGGTGAACTCCACTCCATCGGGCAGGCGAATATCCGCCGTCGACAACTGGATGTGCCGGTTCTCGTCGACCAGTCGCTCGCCGAGGATCGTCCACTGGCTGTCGCTCATACCATCGACGGTAGTGGACTGTGACGGGGGATCCCGGCCGTTGACACCTTCAGGACCCCGTCGGCGGCGCAGTTGTTACCGTGATAGCAGTTCGATGATGTCGACTATGCTCCGGCGAGTTCCCATGGTGACGTACCGGTTCCCGAGCCGGGCGCTTGGATGAAGGGATCGGCGTCGAGAATGGCACTTGTCGGCGAGCAACGACACACGGTGATAGGGGACGTCCACCTTCTACTCGTCGACGGCCGAGGGCGCATGCTGTTCGGCCGGCGGGCGGACACCGGCTACGAGGACGGCGCCTACCACCTACCGTCCGGACACCTGGAAGCCGGCGAATCTGTCGTGGCCGCGCTGGTGCGGGAGGCGAAGGAGGAGATCGGGGTGACGATCGACGCAGCTGCTCTGAACTTCGCTCACGTCATGCACAACTCCTCTTCGGGTGGACGGGTGGCGTTCTTCTTCCAGGTCGAGCGATGGGAGGGAGAGCCGGCGAACATGGAGCCGGACAGGTGCGATGACCTGGCCTGGTTCACCCTCGACGAGCTCCCGGACCGGATGATCGATTACTGCCGCGACGCCCTGGGCCATATCGCCGCTCAGCGCCAGTTCTCAACGTTCGGCTGGTAACAAAACGCCGCGGGATCCCCATCGCCTCCGTCGAACCTTGCAGTGACGAGCCGGTGCCTCAACGGAAGAATTGGGCGAGGCAGAACTCGTGCTCCTCTGGATCGAGCATGACCATGACAACTCCCTCGTCGTAGTCGTGTCGTTCGCCGGACCAGCGGCCGCCCGAGTTCTCCACCTGACTGCGACCGGCTTCGATATCGTCAACCTCGATGTCGAGGTGGATGCGGACCTTTCCGATCTTGGGCTCGACCACTCGTTGAAAGGTCAAACGCGGTCTGTCGTCGAAGCGCGAGCCGACGGTTGCCCATCCCGGATCATCGCCATGTTCGGTGGTAGTGGGGGTACCCAGGATCGCGCTCCAGAACGATGCCAGCTGCGCGGGGTTCGCGCAGTCGATCGTGATCCCAACCCATCGATTCGCCATGCCCACCAGCATGGACGAATCGGGTTCTCTGTGTTCTGCGTCGAGCCGGAATCGGTTCGGCTCGTGGTCGGGTGTTCCCGACCCGTTGCCGATCAGTACTGGGTCACGCCGAGGTCGACCGGGAGCTGCGCGGCGGTCACGAAACGAGAATCGTCGCCGGCCAGCCAGGACACGGCATCGGCCACATCATCGGCTTCGGCCACCCAGCCGGGTAGCAGCGGGGTGATCATATGGGCGAGTTGTGGATTGGTCTCGGTGGCGGCGGTGAGGGCGGAGATCATATCGCCGCCGCCCATCGGGGTGGCCACGGCGCCGGGGTGCAGGCTGTTGACCCGGATATTGTGTTTGCCGAGTTCGGCGGCCAGTCCGCGGGCCATTCCGGTGACGGCGTGTTTGCTCGCCGTGTAGTGCACCATGAACGGCTGCATTTTCATGCCCGCGGCGGAGCTGATCAGGATGATGGAGCCGCCGCGGCCGCCGCCGACGATATGGCGCGCGCCGGCGGTGACGGTGTTCCAGGTGCCGGTGACGTTGATATCGATGACGTCCCGCCACGATTCGGGGGTGATCGCGTCCCAGGTCTCGGGGATGCAGATACCGGCATTGGCCACGATGATGTCGAGGCGGCCGAATGTCTCGACGCCCGCGTCCACCGCCGCGCGCAAACCTGCGAAATCCCGGGTGTCGACGGTGGAGGCGATGATCTTGCGTCCGGTCGCTTCGACCAGCCGGACGGTCTCCGCGAGATCCTCCGGGGTCGCGGAATCGTACGGGACCGCCGCGGGGAGTGGCCCCGCGATATCGGCGGCGATGATATCGGCGCCCTCGGTCGCCAAACGGACGGCGTGCGCGCGGCCCTGACCCCGTGCGGCCCCGGTAATGAACGCTACTTTGCCTCGAAGTCGGCTCGTCACGTGTTTTCCTAACTGTTGTCGGGCGGATGCCCGGCACCGCGCGCACGGCCGCGCCGACCGCGCGGGTTCGGCGAGGAGCCGACCGGAATTTCATATCGTGTTCAATATCGTAAGTGCAACGGTATGGCGGTGGAAGGGCCGTCTTCGCCCCGGGCGGGGGTGCGGGTCGCAACCCGGCCGTCCGGAAACGGCGAACCACCCCGGAACCGCTTGGTCGATGTTACTGTTGCCATTACTGGATGTATCTCTGTCCGGATCTCGCCCCGGCGGGCCGCGCGGCGGCGGGCACGGGCCGATCGCGAGTGAGGAGCGCCGATGTCGCAGGTCGTCGGGTTTGTCGGGGCGGGCCGAATGGGGGAGCCGATGGTGTACCGGCTGGTCGCCGCGGGCCACCGGGTGCAGGTGTACGCCCGGCGTGACTCGGTGCGGGAGCGGCTGCGCGACGGCGGGGCCACGGTGGTCGATTCCGCCGCGGCGGCCGCGTCTTCGGCGGATATCGTGATCGCCTGCCTGTTCTCCGACGCCCAGCTCGTCGAGGTTCTCGCCGGACCCGACGGGGTGCTCGCCGCGGCATCGCGGGACGCGGTCGTTGTCTCACACACCACCGGGACGGTCGGCACGGTGACGAATCTGGTCGCAAGCCATCCCGGCGGCCCGGTGCTGCTGGACGGGCCGGTGAGTGGTTCGGCCGACGATATCGCCGCCGGAAAGCTCACCGTACTGCTCGGTGGCGACGCGGAGGCGGTCGCGCGGGCCCGGCCGGTGCTCGAATCGTATGCGGGCACCGTGATCGCGACCGGTGCGCTCGGCACCGCGTTGAGCGTCAAGCTGGTGAACAACGCCCTGTTCGCGGCGAACGCCCAGATGGCGGCCGCCGCACTGGAACTGGGCACACGCCTCGGTATCGGGGAACGGCAGTTGCTGGACGCCCTGGCGGTATCCAGCGGCCGGAGCTTCGCGGCCGGTTCGATCGGCCGGACGGGTGGGCTGGTGACGTTCGAGCAGGTGGTGGCCCCTTTCCTGCGCAAGGATGTGGCGGCCTGCCGGGCGGCCACGGCCGATCTGGGGATGGATATCGGCCGGCTCGGCGCCGTGATCGACGGTGGTCCCCTCGACCTCGGCTGACAGTGCGTACGTCAACCCTTCACCACCGCCCGGCCGGCGGGAGTCACCTCGGAGCGTGTCGATGACCAGCAGTACCCCGGAGGCATCCGTGGCGGGGGCCGAGACCATACATGCGGCCGAACGCCGCGATCCGGCCGCGATCCTGGCGGGCCAGCGGCAGGCGTTTCTGCGCGATGGCCCGCCGAGCGCCGTGGTCCGCCGGGACCGTATCGACCGGTTGGTCGCCATGGTTCTGGACAACACCGATGCCTACGTCGATGCGCTCGTCGCCGACTTCGGCACCCGCTCCCGGACCGGCACCCTGTTCGCCGAGATCATGGGCATGCTCTCCGCCATCGAATACGTCCGCTCCCGGCTCACCCGCTGGATGCGGCCGCGGCGGACCGACCGGGCGGCCCGCCTGTACGGAATCCGCGCGGAGGTCCGGCCGTCCCCGCTCGGGGTGGTCGGGATCGTCGGCCCCTGGAACTTCCCGCTCAATCTGGTCATTCTGCCTGCCGCGACCGCGTTCGCCGCCGGCAACCGCGTGATGATCAAGATGTCGGAGATCACCGCGCACACCGCGGAACTCACCCGGCGGCTGGCGGAGCAGTACTTCGACGAATCCGAGCTGGCGGTGGTCACCGGCGGGCCGGAGGTCGGCGCGGCCTTCGCCGAACTGCCGTTCGACCACTTGTTCTTCACCGGCTCCACCCGGGTCGGCCGGCTCGTGCAGCGCGCCGCGGCGCAGAATCTGGTGCCGGTGACGCTGGAGCTCGGCGGAAAGAACCCGGTGGTCATCTCCGCCGACGCCGATCTCACCCGGGCGGCGGAGCGGATCGCCCGGGCGCGGATGGTCAACGGCGGGCAGGTCTGCGTCTGCCCGGATTACGTGCTGGTGCCGCGGGACCGGATGGATCCCTTCGTCGACGCCCTGGCCGGAGCCTGGCGGCGGATGTTCCCCGAAATACTCGGCAACGCCGACTACACCGCCGTGGTGAACGCGGCGAACTACGAGCGCATCATCGGGCTGATAGACGATGCCCGCGCCCGCGGCGCCCGCGTCGAGCCGATCGCACCCGCTGCCGAGACATTGCCCGACCCGGCCCTGCGCAAGATCGCGCCGACGATCGTCCGGGAGGTGACCGACGATATGGCCATCGCCTCGGAAGAAGTATTCGGCCCGGTCCTGTCCGTGCTGCCCTACCGGGGACTGAACGAGGTCGTCGACTACATCAACCGGCGGCCCGCGCCGCTGGTCGCGTACTGGTACGGGCCGGACCGGGCCGATTTCCGCACGTTCGTGGCGAATACCCGCAGCGGCGGCGTGGCCCGCAACGAATTCGCCATCCAGATGTTCCCCGACGACGCACCGTTCGGTGGGGTCGGCGACAGCGGGATGGGGGCCTATCACGGTAAGGCCGGATTCGACACGTTCAGCCACCACCGCACGGTGGTCGGCACGGATCTGCCCGTGCCGATCACCAGTCTGGCCGCACCACCCTTCGGCCGGTGGACCGAGCGTCTCATCGGTCTCGGACTATGCCGTGCGCGCCGACGTGCCCACCGGCGGCTGCGGACGACCCCGGTCCCGTCGACGGCGGACGACTCCACCCCGCCGGTCACCCACCCTCTCGTGACACCCGGCACCGACGGCCGGGTCACGCCGCCCGCCACACCTCCGGTGGCCGAGCCCGCTACAGGCAGCCCGGCCAAAGATCCCCGGACGTGATCTCGCCATCGCGCACCAGACGAATGAGGAGTCACCGTTGTCCCCAACTTCCGCGACCGGATCCGAACCGCAGTTCACACTCGTATCCGCCACCGATACCGTCGCCGCCGTGATCCCGGACCGGGATCTGATCGTGCAGGGCGAGCGCCGGCGCACCTACGCGGAGGTCGCCGAGCGGTCCCGGCGCCTGGCGGCCTATCTGCACGCGCAGGGGCTGGGATGCCGTACCGAACGGCCGGATCTGACCAATCATGAGGTCGGCCAGGATCTCCTGGGCATCTACGCCTACAACGGGCCCGAATTCGTCGAGAGCATGATCGGCGCCTTCCGGGCCAGGGTGGCACCGTTCAACGTCAACTATCGCTACGTCAAGAACGAACTGCAATATCTGCTGGCCGATTCGGGCGCCACCGCGCTGGTCTATCACGCCGCGTTCGCGCCGACACTCGCGGAAGTGCTGCCGGAACTACCCGGGCTGCGGGTGCTGATCCAGATCGCCGACGCGTCCGGTAACGAACTGCTCGACGGCGCGGTCGATTACGAAACGGTACTCGCCGCCACCGAACCCGGACCGCTACCGGTGGAACCGTCCCCGGACGACCTCTACGTGCTCTACACCGGCGGCACCACCGGGATGCCGAAGGGTGTGCTGTGGCGCCAGCACGATATCTATATGGGAGCCTGCGGTGGGCGCGACGCCGGCAGCGGTGCCACGATCGCCTCCTACGACGAAATCGCGGAACGGGCGCGCGCCAATCCGGGGATGAAACTGATGGTGATCCCGCCGCTGATCCATGGTGCGGCGCAATGGGCGGTGCTCACGGCCATGACCACCGGACAGACGATCGTGCTGCCCACGGTCACCGACCGAATCGACGCCGACGAGATCGTACGCACCATCGAGCGGGAGAAAGTATCGGTCGCCATGGTGGTCGGGGATGCGATGGCGCGGCCGGTGCTGGCCGCCGTGGAAGCGGCCGTCGCGGATATGGCCTCGATGGTGGCGCTCGCCAACGGCGGCGCGGTGCTCAGCCCGGCCGTCAAAGAACGCTGGATCGCGGCGGTGCCGGGCCTGGCGGTACTCGACGGTGTCGGTTCCTCGGAGACCGGTTCGCAGATGCACCATGTGTCCGCCGCCGGATTCGTCTCGACCGGGAAGTTCTCGGCCGGCGCCGATACCCGGGTGGTCGCCGAGGATCTCGGGTCCGTACTCGAGCCCGGCCACGACGGGATCGGCTGGCTCGCGCAGCGCCGGTTCACCCCGCTCGGCTACAAGGGGGATGCGAAGAAGACCGCCGCGACGTTCCCGGTGATCGACGGGGTGCGCTACGTCCTGCCCGGCGACCGTGCCCGTCTCCTGGCCGACGGGTCGGTCGAACTGCTGGGCCGCGACTCCATGACCATCAACTCCGGCGGCGAGAAGATCTTCGCCGAGGAGGTGGAGATCGCGATCTCCTCGCATCCGGCCGTGGCCGATGTGCTGGTGGTGGCCCGCCCGAGCGAGCGCTGGGGCCAGGAGGTGGTGGCCGTCGTCGGACTCGCCGAGGGCGCCACGGCCGGTGCCGACGAGCTGATCGCGCATGCCGGGCAGTCCCTCGCGCGCTACAAACTTCCGAAAGCCGTGGTGTTCCGGCCCGAGATCATGCGTAGTCCGGCGGGTAAAGCCGACTACCGCTGGGCCCGCGAGCAGGTGGCGGGCCAGGCCTGACCACCGCCGTCGGCCCGGCCGCCGCACGTCCCGGCGGCCGGCCGGGCCGACGGGATCAGGCCGGCGGTGTGCCCTGCCGCCGCGCGTTCTTGACCAGGCCGCCGCCGATGATCAACCGCTGGATCTCGCTGGTGCCCTCGTAGAGACGCAACAGCCGGACATCGCGGTAGATCCGCTCGACCGGGACATCGCGCATATATCCGGTACCGCCGTGCACCTGGACCGCGAGATCGGCGACATTTCCCACCATTTCCGTGCAGAACAGTTTCGCCACCGACGGTGCGGTGCGCCGATCCTCTCCGGTGACCCAGCGTCGCGCGGCATCACGCACCAGCGCGCGGCCGGCCATCACCCCGGTCTGCATATCCGCGAGCATGGCCTGCACGAGCTGGAATTCGCCGATCGGGGTGCCGCCCTGGGTGGCGGTCGCGGCGTAGGCGACCGATTCGTCGAGGGCGCGCTGGGCGGCGCCGACGGCGAGCGCGGCGATATGGATCCGGCCGCGGGCCAGCGAGGTCATGGCCGCGCGGTAGCCGATGTCCTCGCTGCCGCCGACGAGGGCGTCGGAGCCGACGCGGACATCCTGGAACCGGACCTCCGCGGTCCACGCGCCCTCCTGCCCCATCTTGCGGTCCTTCGGCCCGACCTCGACGCCGGGGGTATCGGCGGGAACGAGGAAGACGGCGATTCCCGCGCCCTGCTCGTCGGCGGGGCGGGTGCGGGCGAAGACCACGAACAAGTTCGCGACCGGGGCATTCGTGATGAACCGTTTCTCGCCGTCGAGCACCCAGTCCGTGCCATCGCGCCGGGCCGTGGTCCGCAGCGATGCCGGGTTGGATCCGGCCCCGGACTCGGTGAGCGCGAACGAGGCGACCACGGCGCCCGAGGCGATGGGTTCGAGCCAGCGTGCTCGCTGTTCGTCGGTTCCGAAACCGACCAGCACCTGTCCGGCGATACCGTTGTTGGTACCGAACTGCGACCGCAAAGCGAGTGTGGTGTAGCCGAGTTCCATGGCCAGTTCCACGTCTTGGGTGAGGTCCAGGCCGAGTCCGCCCCATTCCTGCGGAATGGCGTAGCCGTACAGGCCCATGGCCTTGGCCTGGTCGACGATCTCGGCGGGTATCCGGTCCTGCTCGGCGATATCGCGCTCGCGCTTCATGACCACGTCACGGACGAAGGTCCTGGTCTGGGCAAGGATTTCCCGGAAATCCTCCTCGGTGACCGGTTCGGCGGCGGGTTCGCTGGTCATAACGGGACTCCTCGTACGGCTGTATGCGCCGGTGTCGTCTGCGCGTTCACGGATCCGCGATGCGAACCCGCTGATCTAAGATACTGTAACTGCAACTGTAGATAGTGTGGGAAGTGTGCTGTCCCATCCCGTACCGACCACGACAGTAACTCGCGACGGAGTGCCATGAACGCATATGACCCCGGCCTGCTGGTCCTGCGACTGTGCCTCGGGCTGACGGCTGGCCGGGTCTGCTCGTTGCCGCCGGGATGGGCCTGGTGGCCGGTATCGGTCAGCTGATGCTGTTCTACTGCCCGCCCGCGTCGGCCGAATCATGATTGGGTCACCGCACTGCCGGTCGGGCGTGGTGTGGTGGCTTACCATGACGATATGTCCCTGCCGGAGTCCGACCGCCCCGACCTGCCCGAGTACATGACCTGGGAGGAACTGGAGCAGCTACCCGAGGAGATCGCGGAGCAGATCGAACTCTGGGACGGTCGGGTGGTGTGGCTACGTCGCGGTCCGGGCGAGCATCAGATGTTCACGGCACGTATGCGGAACGAAATCGAACGGTGGGCGCGTAAGCGCATGTCGGAAGATCCTGAGACCTGCTGGACCGTGAACTTCGAAACCAACGTTTTCCTCGGAAGCGCCGGGAAGTCCGATTTCCTGACACCGGATTTTCTGGTGTATCGCTGTCTCGAGTCGCCGTTCGCAGATGTCAGGGCGGCCGATACGCTGCTGGTCGGCGAAGTATTGTCGCCGTCGAACAAACAGTCGGATATGGAAGCGAAGAAGGGTCGCTACGCGGCCGCAGGTATCCCCTGGTACTGGGAGGTCACCTTGTCGTCCGGGCGCAGTGCGATATCTGCCGTTCGCGCCTACGCCCTGCAGACGGGGTACGCATCCCTGCCCGACGATGTCCACCCGCTGCGTCCGACCAATTACCTCCTGGTCGACGAGTGGACCCCCGCCGATGAGAACGGCATACATATCGACCATCCGTTCCCGATTCATATCCCCTGGACCGAGCTCGAATACTGATCTGGATATCCAACAGCTGCGTAGCGAGATCGGCCGCCTTTCCGACCTGCTGAATCCGAAGAGTACCTAGCCTCCCGCCCCGTGGGGATCGGGGCGGCCGTTCGTGGGGTCAGCTGCCGTGCGTGTGTTGTGGCCGATGATTGCGAAGCTCACCGTGGCCAGCGCGGCGAGGTGGTTTTCGTGCATGTTCCGCACCTCGACCTGTACGACGATCGAGCGCTTCCCGGCGTGCACGATGGTGGAGACCGCGCGTGCGGTACCGGTGGTGACGGCGCGGAAGTAGCGCACGTTCAGGTCCGAGGTCACTACACCGCCGGTCGGCAGGCTTTCCAGGGCCAGTGTGCCCGCGGCGATATCGACCAAGGTCGCGATGAGGCCGCCCTGCAGGCCGCCGGCAGTGTTGACGACGTGCGGGGCCACCGGCAGCTCCCAGGTCACCGCACCTGATTCGTCCGGTTCCTGCCGGAAACCGATGTGGTCGAGTAGATCGCCGATTGCCTGAGTGGAGGTCATGGCAGGTCCTTGTCGAGTTGGTCGTCGAGTGCATCCCGTTCCGGGAGCGTGGGGCGATTGCGGTGCCGTATCCGGCACCGCGGAAGAATGCTCAGTGCGGGGGCGTGGTTGCCGTCCCGGCCTCGACACCGCGTTCGGACAGCAACGTTCGCAGCGCGGCGATATCCACTTTGCCTGTTGTGCCACGCGGGATCCCGGCATCGGAGTCCAGCAGCAGCCAGGTGGACGGCACCTTGAACGAACTCAGTATCCCCTTGGTCGCGGCGCGCAGCCGCTGGACGTCCGGGCTGCCCGTGACGATCACGGCCGCGGCCACCCGGGCGGCGTCGCCGGAGTCGAGATCGGTGACGAAGGCGCCGGTGACGCCGTCGAGCGAACGCAGCGCTTTCTCGACTTCACCGGGGTAGACGGTCGCGCCGTTGACCTTGAACATATCGTCGCGCCGGCCGTGATAGAAGAGGAAACCCGCGTCGTCGAGGTGCCCGAGGTCGCCGGTGGGGTAGTAGCCGTCGGAGGTGAACAGATCCTCGCGGGCGCGGCCGCAGATACCGCGCAGGATATGCGGTCCGCGCAAGTGGATCTCACCGATGGTGCCCGCGGGCGCCGGGTTACCGGCCGGATCGGCGATGCGTACCTGCATCCCGTCGAACGGGCGGCCGCAGCTGCCCTGCGCGGATTCGGGCATATCGGTATCCGCGGGATAGCCGCAGTAGGGGCCGAAGGATTCGGTCATCCCGAACAGGTTCGCCCGGGCTCCGGGCCGCGCCCGCTGCCCGGATGGCAGCAGTGCCCCGAGGCTGCCGGGCCGCAGCGCGGACAGATCGGTGCCGAGGGTTTCCGCCCGGCGGGCGAGGGCTTCGGCCTGGTCGGGCCAGCCCCGGAACAGGGTGACCCGTTCGCGTTCGAGCAACTCCAGGGTCGATTCGGGCCGCGGTATCTCCTCGGTGACCAGGGTGGCGCCCGCCGCGAGCGCGGAAAGGATGCCGCCGCCGAATCCACCGACCCAGAAGAACGGCATCGGGAGGTAGAGCCTGGTCTCGGCGTCGATACAGCGGGCGGTGAGCCCGGACCGTACGGCGGCCAGCGCGTTACCGTGTGAATGGATCACCCCTTTCGGCAGGCCACGACTGCCGGAGGTGAACATGATGAGCATCGGGTCGGCCGGGCGGACGGTGACGGCGAGTGCTTCGGCGACCGCGCCGGCCGCCGGTGTCACTCTGAGCTGCGCGGGGGTGCCGGGGATATCGCCAGGCGTAGGCCGAACGTCGGAAACTACTGGCGAAGAGTCGTATCGAGGGCCCGCCGCCGCAGGGGCGAGTGCGGCGGTATGAGTTTCCTCGAGCGGTTCGGTGACGGCTTCGGCGGTGAATATGTGCCGGAGGGCGGGCAATTCGGGGTGGTGGATGGGTGCGGTGTC
>NZ_JBSFRU010000069.1:0-22512 GCF_053589395.1 Nocardia sp. NPDC003345 | reverse complement strand
TCCAGCTCCCGGCCGCGCTTCCGGCGATGATCTCCGGCTTCAAGATCTCCGGCGGGATGGCGATCATCGGCTCGATCGTGGCGGATTTCTTCTTCCGCCAGGGCGAACCCGGAATCGGGCGGATGATCGACGTCTACCGGCAGCGGCTGGCCACCGAGGAACTGCTCACCGCGCTGCTGCTCTCCTCGCTGGCCGGGCTGATCCTGTTCTGGTTCTTCGATTTCCTGGCCGTCCGCGTCGAACGGGCCCACGGCCGCCGTCGCGGCCACTGATCCCCGCCCGGCGGCGATCTCCCGGTACGAACCGGCGGATCACGGCCGCGGCTCCTCCCCATCCACCGTTTCACACCAGGAAGTCCTATGAAGAGACCCATTTCCGTCCTGTCCGCCGTGGCCGGCGCCGCGCTGCTCACCGCCTGTAGCGGCGCGACCTCGGTCCCCGAACCCACCGGCGAGGGCCCGCTGGCGGGTGTCTGTCCCGCCACCGTCGTCATCCAGACCGACTGGTACGCGACGCCGGAACGCGCGGCCGCCTTCCAGCTCGTCGGGCCCGACGGCACCGTGGACGTCAACAAGGGCTCCTACGCCGGGCCGCTCGGCGATACCGGTATCAACGTCGAGGTGCGTCTCGGCGGCCCGTTCCTGGGCGGCCAGCCGGTGCCGGCGCAGATGTACCAGGACACCTCGATCACACTCGGATTCGTCCCGACCGACGACGCGGTGAGGGCGCAGTCGGAATTCCCGGTGACCGGCGTATTCGCTTCACTCGACGTGAATCCGCAGATCGTGATGTGGGATCCGGCGACCTACAAGGTCGGCTCCTGGAAGGACGTGCCCGGTACCGACGCCCCCGTCGTCTACAGCGAGGGCAAGATCTTCATGGACTATCTGGTGGCCAACGGATTCGTCCGACCCGACCAGGCCGACGCCTCCTTCGACGGCACCCCCAGCCGGTTCGTCGCCGAACGCGGCAAGGTCATGCAGCAGGGCTATGTTTCCAACGAACCCTTCCGCTGGGAGCACGATGTGGAGGGCTGGAAGAAGCCCACCGACTATCTGCTCGTACACGAGTCCGGCTACGAGATCTACCCGCACGCCTGGTCGGTGCGTGCCGGGGAACTCGAAGCGCTGCGCCCCTGCCTCACCGAACTCGTACCGATGCTGCAGCAGGCCCAGGTCGATTACATCGCGAATCCCGAACCGGTCAACGCCGCGCTGCTGCGCATCGCCGAAACCATCCCCGACGGCCCGCCGATGACCGCCGCCGGTAACACCGATTCGGTGAAGGTGCAGGTCGCGGAGAAGATCGTCGGCAACGGACCCGACAACACGCTGGGTGATTTCGATACCGCGCGGGTGGACCGGGTGATCGACGCGGTGACCCCGATCCTGCGCCAACGCGGTGACCGGATCGCCGACGGCCTGACCGCCGCCGACCTGGTGACCAACGAATTCATCGATCCGGCCATCGCCCTGCCCGCCGCGCCCAAACCCTGAACCCGGACCGACCGGCCGGGCCTGTTCCGGTCGGGTGATCCGCCCACCGTCCTCCGGTAACCGTCCGTGCCGCGGTTACCGGAGGATGCCGGCCGTCCGGGGGGCCGCCCGCGTGTGCGGCCGCCATCCCGATAGCGGGCTGTTCCGGCACACCGACCGCGCCGTCGAGTGCTCGCCGGTGAGGCGCCGCGGGTATATGGAAGTGGTATTCTCCTGAAGTGGAATCGCCGATCAACCCGCAGGTCGGCGACGTTCTCTACCTCATGGCCACGGTGGAACGAGCCGAGGGACTCACCGAATCCCAGTTGTCCGGGCTCTCGGCGGGCAGCGCCGCCCTCGTACACGGTGATATGCCCGCCGCGCTGGCCGGTTTCGATATCGTGCTCGCGGCGCCCGACCTCACCGAGCAGACCCGCGACCAGGTCGCGGCGCTGCGGCTGCTGACCGTGACGCTGCTCGGCGATCCGGGCGGTGCCGCGAATCCGGATGGGATGGAGTGTGGTCCCGCATCGCGCGCCGTCACCCTGTGCCTGCGCGCCGACCGGCACTGGCGGGCCGGTGAACTCGCCGAGGCGTTGTGGCAGAACCAGCTCGCGGAGAACGTCGCGGCCGAGGCGGGCCCGGTATGGCATGTGTACACCCGGTTGATGGCGGCGAAACGGCTGGTCGATATGCGGGTGACCGCCCGGGCCGCCGATTTGGTCGCCCGGGTGCGCGAGGAGCAGGACCGGTACGGACTGCACGCTTTCGAATCCATCCCGGCGGCGCTGGAGGCCGCGCTGTGCCTGCAGCGCGACGAACCCGAGGCCGCGTTGCGCCGCGCGGGGGCCGCGATCGAATACGCGCGGCGGCACGGGACCACTGTCGCGGTCCCGCGCGCGCTGGCGGTGTCGGCGCTGGCCCACCTCAGGCTCGGCGAGACCGGCGGCGCCGCCGAGCGGTTGCGCCGGATACGTGAACTGCCGGATCACTTCGTGCTCCCCGATACCGTGGCCCGTGCGGCGCTGATCGAGATCGCGGTGGCCGCGCGCCGGTCCGGTCCGGAGGTCGCGGCCGGTCTGGTGCGCGCCGGATGGCCGGTGATCGAGACCGAACCGGCGTCCTTCCTCGAGGATCCCACCACGGCCGGTGTCCTGACCGATACGGCCGTGCGCGGGGGCGATACCGGCACGGCCCGGCTCGTGGTCGAGGCCGCGGAGGCGCTGGCGCGACGGAATCCGGGGATCTCGCTGCTCGACGACGCCGCCCGCTACGCCCGCGCCGTTCTCCACGGCGATACCCGGGCCCGGACGCACCTACTCGATACCGTCTCCGACCCCTACCTGCTGAGTCATCTCCGCGCGGAGGCCGGTGCCGGGCCCGCGGACGCACCGCCGGGCGGCGAGGTATTCGCCGGAATTCCCGCGTATCGGCCGGCGGCGGCCGGCGCCGGGGGCCTGCCGGACGCCGGGCTCACCGACCGGGAATACGAGGTCGCGGGGCTGGTGGGGCGCGGGATGACCAACCGGCAGGTGGCGCGTGAGGTCGGGATCACCGAGCACACGGTGAACTTCCATCTCCGCAAGATCTACCGGAAACTCCATATCTCCTCACGCGCGGAACTGATCCGGAGAACAGCCCGCTCCGACTGAGTGCGGTGGCGCTACCCATCCTGCTACTACCGATTCTGGTAGTGCCCATTCGCCTTGTCCTGCAATAGCATTCGATTATGGGCAGCGCGGCCCGATCACATTCGGAGAATACTCGGACCGGGGAAATGGAGGGGTCGGGTGAACGACTTCTGGGAGCGGGCGCAGCTCATACGCGAATCAATTCGCGAAGATCTGAAGAATCTGGATTCGAACAATATCGACAAGGCCGGAAGCGATATGGCCTCCAGGCTGATCTCCCTGGGCTGGAACGGTGTGAGCATCCCGCGGCAATGGGGCGGGCAGGGCAAGGGCACACTCGCGCGGCTGGTGGCGATCGAGGAGGCGGCCAGGGGCGACGCCGCGCTGGGCGCGAGCCTGTCCGCGGCGACGCTGGGCACGGGACTGCTACTGGAGTTCGGCGACGAGCGGCAGCGCGCCCGCTGGCTCCCGCAGCTGGCCCGCGGCCAGGACATCATGACGATCTGCATGACCGAGGCCGATTCCGGATCACATCTACTCGGTATGGGAACGACCGCGGTCCGCGACGGCGACCACTGGATCATCAACGGCCGCAAATGGTTCATCGGCAATTCGCATATCGCCACCCTGCACGGGGTGATCGCGCGTACCTCGCCCGGTGCGCACTCGCGGGCGCTGAGCGCCTTCGTGGTCGAGGCGGGAACGCCCGGCTGCTCGGCGGGTATCGAGCACGATCTGGCCGGGTTACGGGGATTCTCCCTGGGTGAGATCGTTTTCGAGGATTGCCGGATACCGGCGGGCAACATGATAGGAGGGGAGGGCGAGGGGCTCGGTTACGCGCACGCGGTGGTGACCCGGCACGGCAAGCCGAATATCGGTTCGGTGGCGCTGGGCCTGGCCACGGCCGCGCTCGACCGGGCACGCGAATACAGCCGCAACCGGGTGCTCTACAACGCACCGCTGGCCGGTCTGGACAGTGTGCAGCGTCGCCTCGCCGATATGTTCGCCGGTATCTACAGCAGCCGGCTGGCGCTGTATCACGCGGCGGCCCGGCTCGATGCCGGCCATCTGCACGATGTCGGCTTCATCATCGGCAAGCTGCAGGCCAGCGAAACCGCCGTGCAGTGCGCGACCGCCGCGGTCGAACTCATGGGTGCCCGCGGCTGCCATCCCGGTATCGGGGCGGTGCAACTGCTCGACGACGCGCTGATGACGCTGGCACCGTCGGGCACCTCCGATGTCATCCGGAAACGGCTGGCCGAGTTCGCACTCGGTGTGCACCGGCCGGCCCCGGAAAGCGCCCCGGTATGAGACCGGAGCGCGATTACAACCGCTATTCCGACAGGAGTTCCTACTGTGCGTGACATTCTGACCGTTGGCGATATCCAGGAAATGACCTACACGGTGCCCGCGAACAAAACCGTGCCGAATCTGTATCCCGAATCCGAGGATTACCGCATCATGCCGGAGGTCTTCGCCACCGGATTCATGGTTGGCCTGCTGGAATGGTCGGCGATCCTCGCGCTGCGCCCGGTGCTCGAAGAAGGCGAGGGCAGCCTCGGGACGATGGTGAACATCCGGCACAGCGCGCCGACCCCGCCCGGCGCCCGGCTCACCGTCACCGCCCGTTGCGTGAAGGTCGACAAGAACTACGTCGAATGGGAGGTCGAGGCCCGCGACGACGACGGGGATATCGCGGCCGCGGGCACCCACGGCCGGCATGTGATCGACACCGGGCGGTTCCTCGGGCGGGTCGCCGCCAAGGCCGAACGCCTGGTCCCGGTCAGCGCGTCGTGAACACCGCCGCCGTATCCACCGCCGGCCGGGCCGCGCACGGATGGTCGGTGGGTACGGCGGTCCTGGCCACGGTCTGGGCGCTGCTGTGGGCGGGTGCTTTCCTCGCCACCCAGATCGCGCTGCGGGACGCGGGTCCGGCCGCCGTCGTGGGGGCGCGCTGTGTGCTGGCCGGGCTGGTCCTGCTCGCGCTCCGGATGAACCGGCTGCGTACCCTGTCGCCACGCTCGCTGCTCACGCTGGGCCTGCTGGGCCTACTCAACAACATCGGATACCTGCTGGTGATGGCGTGGGCGCTACCGCACCTGTCGGTCGGCATGGCCGCTGTCCTCTCGGCGTGCACGCCGCTGCTGGTGCAACTGGGTTCGGCCGCGCTGGGGCAGGGCCGGCTCTCCGGGGTACGGCTGCTCGGGCTGTGCCTCGGCTTCGGCGGCATCGTGGTCTCCGCGCTCGACCGGCTCGGTGCCGGGGTGATCACCGGTACCGGGGTCGCCGCCGGCGCGGTCGCGGTGGGGTTCCTGGTGGTGGCGACCCTCGCGACCCCGCGCCTGGTCGGCGATACCGACCCCTACCTGGCCACCGGCTGGCAGGCACTGGCCGCCGGGGTACCGATGATCGCTTTCGCGATGTTCTCCGGCACGACGGTGGATCTCGGGTCGTCGCTCGCGGGAGCGGTGCTGTTCCTCGCGCTGGGAGCCTCGGTGGTCGGAATGAGCCTGTGGCTGCTGCTGATCCGGCGGGCCGGACCGGCCGGCGCCAGTATCGCCCAGTTCATGCCGCCGCTGTTCGGGGTCGCGCTCGGGGCGCTCGTCCTGGGGGAGGAGATCACCCTGATCGAGATCGCGGCCGTGCTGCCGGTCGCGGCCGGGATAGTCCTGGCCACCCGGCCCGCAACCGAATCCACCGCGCGCCGCGGCGCGCAGCCGTCGTCCGGGCGGACCTCGTCCGATTCCCGGAAAGATCGTTACCGACAGACTCAGGAGTCGTCATGAGAGACGCAGTGATCGTCGAAGCCGTCCGCACCCCCATCGGCAAGGGCAAACCCACCGGAGCGCTGCACGGCGTGCATCCCGTCGACCTGCTCGCCCACAGCCTGCGAGAACTGGTGGAACGCACCGGTATCGACCCGGCGCTGATCGACGATGTGATCGGTGGCGTGGTCACCCAGGCCGGGGAGCAGTCGGTGAATATGAGCCGCCGGGCCGCGCTGGCCGCCGGCTACCCGGAATCGGTCCCCGCGACCACCGTCGACCGGCAGTGCGGCAGCAGCCAGCAGGCGATCCATTTCGCGGCCCAGGGCGTGATCGCGGGCGCCTACGACTGGGCGGTGGCGGCCGGGGTGGAGTCGATGAGCCGGGTGCCTATGGGCGCCAGTGTGCTCGGCGCCGACCTGGACGGATCCGATTTCCCGAAACGCTATCCCGAACCGCTGGTATCGCAGGGAATCAGCGCGGAGCTCATCGCCGCCCGCTGGAATCTGACCCGCGGTGAGGTCGACGAGTTCGCGGCCGTGAGCCACGAGAAGGCGGCCCGGGCCACCAAGGACGGCGCCTTCGATGCCCAGCTGGCCCCGATCGCGGGCCTGGCCACCGACGAGGGCATCCGCACCGGGACCACCGCGGAGACCCTGGCCGGGCTGCGCCCCGCCTTCCACAGCCCGCGACTCGCCGATCGCTTCCCCGAAATCGGCTGGAACGTCACCGCCGCCAACGCCAGCCAGATCAGTGACGGCAGTGCCGCGGTACTCATCACGACCAGTGAGAACGCCGCGCGGCTCGGGCTGCGGCCGCTGGCCCGCCTGCACAGTTTCGCGGTGGCCGGTGACGATCCGCTGCTGATGCTCACCGCGGTGATCCCGGCGACCCGCAAGGTCCTGTCGCGCGCGGGTCTCGATATCTCCGATATCGACCTCTTCGAGGTGAACGAGGCCTTCGCGTCGGTAGTGCTCGCCTGGGCGCGCGACGTCCGGGCCGAGCTGTCCCGGGTGAACGTGCACGGCGGCGCGATCGCCCTCGGCCACCCTCTGGGGGCGTCCGGAGCCCGGCTGGCGACCACCCTGGTGCACGCCCTGCGCGATCGCGGTGCCCGCTACGGCCTGCAGACCATGTGCGAGGCCGGCGGTCTCGCCAACGCCACCGTCTACGAACGACTCTGACCCGGCGAACGTCTCCGAGCTGCGAACGTCGCCGAAAACGCCGCATCGGGCCGGGTGTGGCGAGTACAACCGGAACAGGGCCGAATCCGCCGGAGTATGAGGACCACGCGTATGAACGACCAGCACAGCCCATCGCGGGACGGATTTCCGCCGGCGGCCGAGATGACACCCGGATGGCACGCCGAGCGCACACCGGACCGCCCGGCCGTGATCATGGCCGACAGCGGGCAGGTCGTGACCTACCGCGAACTGGAACAACGTTCGATCCGCGGCGCCCGCGCCCTGCGGGCCCGCGGATTGCGCACCGGCGACCACATCGCGATCCTGATGGAGAACAACGCGGCGAATCTGGAGATCGCCTGGGCGGCGCAGCGGTCGGGTCTGTACTACACCGCCGTCAACTGGCACCTCACCGCCGGTGAGGTGCAGTACATCCTCGACGACTGCGGTGCGACCGCGCTGATAGCGGGGGAGTCGGTGGCCGAGATCGTCGCGGACCTGGACCTCACCCGGATCCCGGTGCGGATCGCGGGAGCCGGTGAGCTGCCCGGTTTCGAACGCTACGAGGACGTGCTGGCCGCCGAATCGGCGGAGCCGCTCGGCGCCGCGGAATGCGAAGGCCGGGAGATGCTGTACTCCTCGGGTACCACCGGGCGGCCCAAGGGGATCCGCAAACCGCTACCGGCCACACCGCTGGGCGATCCGTCCGCCGCGCCGGTGCAGATCGCCCGCGGGCTGCTGGTGAGCGGCGATACCGAGGGCGCGGTGTATCTGTCGCCCGCGCCCCTCTATCACGGTGCGCCGCTGGTGTTCTCCATGTCCTGGCACCGGCTCGGCGCCACCGTGGTGGTGATGGAGCGATTCGGGCCACGGTTGTGCCTGGAGCTGATCGAACGGCACGGTGTCACCCACACCCAGATGGTGCCGACCATGTTCGTGCGCCTGCTGCGCCTGCCCGCCGCCGACCGCGCGCGCTACGACACCTCCAGCCTGGTGGACGTGGTCCATTCGGCCGCGCCGTGCCCGGTCGCGATCAAACAGCAGATGCTGGACTGGTGGGGGCCCATCATCTCCGAGTACTACTCGGGCACCGAGGATGTGGGCAACACCTATATCACCGCCCGGGAATGGCTCGACCATCCCGGATCGGTGGGCCGGCCGGCGCAGGAATGCCATATCGTCGGTGAGGACGGCGCCGAACTCCCCGCCGGTGCGGTCGGAGTGGTGTATTTCGACGGCGGCCGCCCGTTCGAATACCACCACGACCCCGGCAAAACCGCGTCCGTTGTGCATCCGAAGGGCTGGCGCACACTGGGCGATATGGGGTATCTGGACGCCGACGGCTATCTCTACCTCACCGATCGCCAGGCCCATATGATCATCTCCGGCGGAGTGAACATCTATCCGCAGGAAGCCGAGAACATCCTGGCCGCCCACCCCGCCGTCGCCGATGTGGCGGTGATCGGGGTACCGGACGCGGAAATGGGGGAGTCGGTCAAGGCCGTGGTGCAGCCGGTCGACCCGGCCGCCGCGAACGCCGGGCTGGCCGCCGAACTCATCGCCTGCTGCCGGGCGGAACTCGCCGGTTACAAATGCCCCCGCACGGTCGATTTCGTGGACGAACTGCCGCGCGACCCGAGCGGGAAGCTGTACAAGCGGCAGCTGCGGCAGCGGTACTGGCGCGATCACGACAACCTCATCGTCTGAGCCCGAGGCCGTCGCCGCGCACGGGCTCGTTCGTGCACCGCCGCGTCGGTGGGCGGGTGTAGCCTGCGGCTTCAGCGGTTGTCGGGAGTTCGGGAGGCTACGGTGCGGCTCGGCCGGGATCAGGTGTTCGCGTGGCGGCTCGAACGTCAATTCGTCTCACGGGTGGCGCGCGGCGGGGCGGTCGAGGTGGCCGGGCGGCTGGCCGGGGTGCAGGCGCAGGTGACGTCGGCGGCGGAGATGGCGGTGGCGCTCCGGAGCGCGGCGCCCGAGCCGGGGGCCGTCGCCGGCGCCCTCGAGCAGGGTGCGCTGATCAAGACCTGGGCCATGCGCGGCACGCTGCACGCCATGCTGCCGAGCGACGCGGCGGCGGTGCTGCCGCTCATGGCCGCGACCCGCATCTGGGAGAAACCCTCGTGGCAGAGGACATTCGGCGCGACGCCCGCCGAGGTCGCCGCGCTCACCGAGGCGGTCGGCGGCATTCTGGCCGATGCGGTGCTCACCCGGGAGGAACTGGTGGCGGCGCTGCTCGCCGATCGCGCGTTCCACCGGATGGGGGAGGAGTTGCGTTCGGGCTGGGGTGCGCTGCTGAAGCCTCTTGCCTGGCAAGGGGCGCTGTGCCACGGCCCACCGCGCGGCACCAAGGTCACGTTCACCGCGCCGCGGCGGGCCGTGCCCGGCTGGACCGGCCTCGCCGATGTGGACGCGGCCGCGACCACCGCGATCACCGCCTATCTCGGCGCGTACGGTCCGGCCACGCCGGAGGTGTTCGACGCCTGGCTGACCCGGAGCAGCCTGCGCAAGACCCTCGTGCGCGGATGGTTCGGCGAGATGGGTGACGCGCTCACGCCCGTCGATATCGACGGGCGCCCCGGCTACGCCCTCACCGAACACCTCGACGCGCTCGCCGCCACGAAACCCGATGACGCGGTCTACCTGATCGGCCCGTTCGATCAGTACGTACTCGGCCCCACCACCGCCGATACCGACCTGCTCCCCAAGCAACACCGCTCCGCCGTCAGCCGTACAGCCGGGTGGATCGCGCCGGTGGTCGTGGTGAACGGCCGCATCGTGGGCACCTGGGAACTCGACGGCGCCGAGGTCGCGGTCGCGATGTTCGGCGATGCGCCGCTGCCGGAGAAACTGGATCCGGCCTTGGCGCGCGTGGCGGCGGCCGCCGGCCTGGAGAAGGTGAGCGTGCGGGCGGTGTGAGGGCGGTGTCGCCGGGCCGGGGCCTACGCCTCGGAATTCAGCGGCGTCCGGGACGGGACGCCGTTCGCTTTTCGGGTGCCGGAACGTTCACGAGATCTATCTCGAATACCGCCGGGGCCGTACCGCATTCGGCGATCATCCGGATCGCCTCCTTGCGTATCTCCTGTTCGTCGAGGACAATCCTCGTCACGCCGAACGCTGGTGCGGTGATGAGCCACCGGGCGCCGTCACAGCTCACCCTCACCTCGAAGCGCATGCTTTCCCCTTTGTCATTGTTACCGACCCCTCCGGCCGTACCGGCGCGAGAGAGTCCGGCGCGGCCGCCGATTCGACGTTAAGGAGCCGATACCCGCCCAGGCGAGCAGTGAGCACAAGTTTGCACGGATGCCGTTTCCTGTGCGGCCCGAGTAAACAGTGGGGTGCATGATGGACCCGGTACGGGAAAACTCGTGCTCATCTTCGGAACAGGGGTCGAACAATGCAGTTGGCGTTCCTCGGCAAAGGCGGTTCGGATCTGGGTGGCTGCCCGAGCCTCTATACGACGGATCAGGAGAGTTATCTGGTCCAGGGCTGGGAGACGGAGAGACCGGAAACCATCGAAATCCCCCATCTGCTGGTCGGATACGTCGAGCCCGATACCTTCATCGGCGCCACGATGACCGATACCGGGCGGGGCACCTTCACTCTCACCGGCCGTCCCGTCGCGGAGCGCGATGTCCTGGCGCAACTCGAACTCGCGCCGAACGAGACCGCGATCGAAGTCCCGAAAACTCGAAGGACGTTCTACGGTGCTCTACCTTCCGCATGAACCGCCGGACTGGGCCGCATTGCTGCGTGACTGCGACCTCGAGGCCTTCCACCTCGAGGTCCGCGACGATTACGCCGTCCCTACCGAATCGGACCGGTACCGCCGGTTCCTGGAGGGCCGGCCCCTCGTACCGGACGAATACAAGGAGCGGTGGAACACCCTGATCCGGGCGACGATCGCCCGGGGGGTGACGGTCCGGAGAGTGCGGGTGGTCACCGTGCCGCACACCACCTACCACCGGTGGCTGCTCTCGGTGACCGATACCAATACCGAGGCGGGTGAGGATATCCGATACGTTCCCCGGCATCTGGCCGGGGACGTCCCGCCCGACGACTGGTGGTTGATCGACAACCAGCGCGTCGTCTACAACCTGGTGGACGCGCGTGGGTGCCCCGCGGGCCTCGCGATCACCACGGACCCGGTGATCGCGAGCCACTGCCGGACGGTGAAAGACCGGCTGTGGGAACTCGCGACGCCCTACCCGGAGTACGCAAGACGATGACCGAAGTACACGACGCGCGGGAAGCGCTCGGAGCCAGACTCCGCGAGATCCGCCGCGGCGCCGGGCTCACCAACCGCCGGCTCGCACAGCTGTCCGGCTGGCACGAGTCCAAGGTCAGCAAAATCGAATTCGCCCGGATCAGACCCTCCGACGACGATGTCCGCGCCTACTGCCGGCACTGCGACGCCGAGGACCAGCTCCCCGAACTGCTCGCCACCGCCCACACCATCGAATCCGCCTACCTGGAATGGCAGAAGGTGCTGGGGACCGGGCTGAAACGCCGCCAGCAGAAATCGCTGAAACTCGAGGCGTCCTCCACTCACATCCGTGATTTCCAGCCGCAAATCGTGCCCGGCCTGCTGCAGACGGCAGAGTACGCCGAGGCGAAACTGCGCCGGGGTATCGAATTCCATCGCATACCGGGCGATATCGACGAGGCGGTCGCGAAACGGATGGAACGTCAGCAGGTCTTGTACAAACGAGACCACCGCTTCCACTTCCTGATGGCCGAACAGGCGCTCTACACGACGGTCGGCGACGACGCCGTGATGATCGGCCAGCTGGACCGGCTGTCCTCGATTCTGGGTATGCCGCGGGTGACCCTCGGCGTCGTCCCGTTCACCGCCGAAGCGCTGGTGGTGTCCACGAATTTCGCGATGTTCGACAACCGGCTGGTGATGGTGGAGGGGACGGCGGCCGAACTCACCATCACCCAGCCGCGGGAGATCGACGTGTACGGCCGTGCGTTCGACACGCTCGCCGAGCAGTCGGTGACGGGTGCGGCGGCTCGCGGGTTGATCCAGGCGGCACTGCGGGCCCGGGGTGCGGAGGTCGGTAGCCGATAGGCGCCGCGAGATCGGGCGGCGGTTCGGAAGCGGAGCAGCTTCTCGGCCGCTACCAGCTTGAACCAACGAATAAAGTAAGATGAGATAGACTTTATTTTCATCTTAGTTAGATTGAATCTAACTTCAGGAGGTGTCCATGCGCTTCAGGGGCCGTGCCGGGGATCTCCGGCTGTTGGAACAGCAATTGCGGTCGGTCGCCGACGGTGCGGGCGCCACCCGCGGGCGGGCCGTCATGGTGACCGGGCGGCGCCGGGTCGGAAAATCTCGGCTCGTCCAGGAGTTCTGCGATCGCTCGGGACTGCCGTATGTCGTCTTCCAGGCCACGCGAGGTCGTAACCCGGCGGCCGAACGAGCGGATTTCGTTTCCGCTGTAGCCGCCGCCCCGTTCGCGAACGGCGGGCTGGTGGCAGATCTCGCTACGGCCGACTGGAACCAGGCGCTACGCACCGCCGCCATCGCGGCCGCCGACGACGCTCCCGGCCTCGTCGTGCTCGACGAGGTCCCCTGGTTCGTCGAGCAGGACCCCGAGTTCGAAGGTGCTCTGCAGACGGTCTGGGATCGGTATCTGTCCGCGAAACCGGTCCTGTTGCTGCTGGTCGGGAGTGATCTGTCGGTGATGGAGGCCCTGCAATCCCGCGACCGGCCCTTCTTCGGCCGGGCGACGAAGATGACCGTGCGACCGCTGAACATGGCCGACGTGCAGGAGATGACCGAGCTGTCCCCCGCCGAGGCCGTCGACGCGCGTCTCATCACCGGCGGTTTTCCCGAGATCGTCCAATCGTGGCGTCCGGGCAGCAGCCGCGCCCAGTTTCTCTCGGAGTCGTTGGCCGACCCGCTGGCTCCGCTGCTCGTGGCGGGTGAACTGTCGCTGCTGGGAGAATTCCCGGAATCGAGCCGGTCTCGCGCTGTGCTCGAGGCGATCGGCAGTGGGGAACGCACCCACGGCACGATCGCGGCGCGGGCCGGAAATTCCGGGGCCCTCCCGGCGGGCACGCTGTCGCCGATCTTGAATACGCTGCAGGCCAAGCGAATCGTGGCTGCCGATCTCCCGCTGTCGACCGGATCCGACACCAAGAACAAACGCTATCGGATCGCCGATTCCTATCTGCGCTTCTGGCTCGCATGCCTGGAACGCGCGATTCCGTTCACGGAACGGGGCCGGGCCGACCTGGCACTCGCCCGGCTCGAACGCGGATGGACGAGCTGGCGCGGTCGAGCGGTCGAGCCGCTGATCCGGGAGTCGCTGCAACGATTACTGCCCGATGAGGACTGGTCACGGGTGGAAGCGGTGGGCGGATGGTGGAACCGGCAGAACAATCCCGAGATCGACCTGGTGGGGGCCGACCGGCGGCCGGTCGCGGGGGAGGTGGCGTTTCTGGGATCGATCAAATGGCTCGAGGACCGGCCGTTCGACCGGCACGACTACGATTCGCTGGCCCGCGGCGTGCTCGCTGTTCCCGGCGCGAAGGCCACCACCCCTCTGGTCGCGGTCACCCGCTGCGGGGCAACCTCCGGTCTGCCACTCGCGGCGGCGTGGGGACCGGAGGATCTGCTGCGCGCGTGGCGCTGAGGCCGGCCGGTCAGGGGAACGGGGGTGTGCGGTAGGCCCCGACCCCGGCTCCCGCCGTACGCCGGATCAAGGTCGCCAGGCAGGACGGGTTCTGGAGGTGGACGGCATGTCCGGTACCGGGTAGTTCCCGGTGGCCGGTGCCGAGGGCGGCGGCGAGAGCGCGGACCGAGCGGTGCCGGATCGGTGGCGAATCCCGGCCGACGGTGAGGGTGATCCGTTCCGGTGCGGCGACCGGTCCGGGTTCGAAGGCGCGGAACATGGCCAGCTCGCCGGCGACCGTCTCATATGACGCGCCGGTGAGTTCCGGCGACCAGCAGGGCCCGTAGAGGGTGCGGCCGAAACCGGCCACGCCGTCGCGCCGGAACTCGCGCACCACATCGTCGAGCAGGCCGGGGGCCAGCGAACCGGCGGCCGGTTCGTGCAGCAGCGCGGCCGCGAACTCGACTCCGCGCGCCGCCAGCGCCAGTCCGAGGGTCGCACCGCCGCTCACCCCCACCACCAGCGCACCCTCACACAGCGGTGCGAGCGCGTCCAGTTCGGTAGCCATATCGCCGGATTGGGGACGATCGGGGGCGTATACCTCCACCGCCGGGCCGAGTGCGGCGGCCGTGGCCGCCCACACCCGGCTGTCGGTCGCGACCCCGTGGATCAGGACCACCCTCATGCGGTGACGGGTTTCTTCCCCAGCGCGGACAGCAACTGGTCGGAGGTGGCGACCGCGCCGAAGATCCCGCCCTGCATGGTGACCATGCTCAGCGCCGCCTCGTGGTGCCGACGTTCGGTGGCGCCGGTGCAGTCGGAGAGCACCAGGCATTCGTAGCCGCGGTCGTTGGCCTCGCGCATGGTGGTATGCACGCAGACATCGGTGGTGATACCGGTGAGGACGATATGGGTGATCCCGGCGCCGCGCAGCAGCAGGTCCAGGTCGGTGGCGTAGAAGGCGCCCTTGCCCGGTTTGTCGACGATCGGCTCGCCGGGGATCGGCGCGACCTCGGGCACGATCTCCCAGCCCGGTTCGCCGCGCACCAGGATGCGCCCGCACGGGCCGACGCTGCCGATCTCGGCGCCGACCCGCGCGGACCGCCAGCGTTTGTTGGCGGGCAGGTCGGACAGGTCGGGGCGGTGGCCCTCGCGGGTGTGGATGACGGTGAAACCGAGTTCGCGGGCGGCGGCCAGGACGCGCGCGGTGGGTTCGAGCCCGGCGCGGGTGAGGGACAGGTCGTAACCCATCTGGTCGACGTAGCCGCCGGGGCCGCAGAAATCGGTCTGCCAGTCGATCAGCAGCAGCGCGGTGCGGGCGGGGTCGATCGTGCCGTCGAAGGGCCAGGTGTAGGGGGCGGCGTCCACAGTGGTGATGGTCATGCGATGAGCTCCTTGTCGCGGCGCGCGGTGACGACCGCGCCGAGGGTGAAAATGACGGCGGCGGCCAGGAAACCGATCACGGCGTCCGACAGCCACGGTGCGAATTCATGGGTGATCAGGGCGGCCACCGCGCCCCCGGCCCAGGCGGTGAAGGCGGGCAGATGCCAGCGGCCGCGGCGTTCGCTCGCGCGGAGCTCGAACCGGGGCAGTACCAGCTGGTCCAGGATCACCACCGCGCCGATGGGCGGGACGATCACGCCGAGCAGGTTCAGCCACTGTTCGAAATACGACCAGATTCCCGCGACCGCCAGCACGACTCCGGCCGCGCCGAGGATCAGGGTCAGCCGCCGCATCCGGCCGCCGGAGAGCTGGCTCCAGCCGACGGCGCCGTTGTAGAGGCAGTGCGCGCAGACCGAGCCGAGATTGATGAAGACGAACGCGACCGCGAGCGGTACCAGGATGCCGCCGTGGTCGATGAGCAGGCCGAGGAAGTTACCGCCGTCGGCGGCCGGGTCGGTGCTGCCGCCCAGTGCCACGACCAGGCCCCCGATCACCAGTGCGATCGAATTCCCGACCGGGAACGCCGAGGCCGCGGCGAGGAACGCCTCGCGACCGTTGCGCGACCAGCGGGTGAAATCGGCGGTCATGGTGCCGGAGTCGATGAACGAGGCGATCACCAGCGTCACCGCCGCGCCGAAACTCATCGCCGCGGCGCCCGCGCCGCCCTGATACGAGGTGGGCGAACCGCCACCGTCGGCGACGGCGATACCGATGGCGACCAGGCCGAGCACCACGTAGACGGGCGCCGCGATCATGCCGATGGCCGAGAGTGCCCGGATGCCGAGCAGGGTGACCGCGATGAATCCGAGCCCCGCCAGCAGCGCGGTGAACTGTTCGTGCCAGCCGAGGGTGTCGTGCAGGATGGCCCCGGCCATACCGGTCTGGAAGGCGAACCAGCCGATCACGATGGTCGCCAGGAACGCCGAGGGCAGGAATGCGCCCGCCCTACCGAAGGTCTCGGCGGCGGAGAGCGCGAAATTCTTGCCGGTGCGCCCGGCGATCACGCTCAGCGATCCGACGTAGAGCATCATGCAGATATTGCCGACCGCGATCGCCGCCAGGCCGGGCCAGAAGCCCAGCGAGTAGACGATGAGCCCGCCGAAGATGGCACAGGTCAGCACCATCGGGAACCCGAACCAGACCGCGGAGACCGAACCGAGACCGCGCCGGTGTTCCGCGGGAACCGGCCGGTCCTCGAACTCGGCTGTCTCCCGGTCGTGCTCGGCCTCGGCGACCGTGGTGGTACTCATGGCGCATCGGTCCCTTCCGGGGTCGGGAGTTCGTAGATCACGGTGAGGCTGCCGCCGCCGGGCGGGCCCTGATGTTCGGCGCCGCCGGAGACATACACCGCGCCGTCGCCCTTGAGCGCCGCGAGCAGCCCGCCGACCGCGCCGCGGGCGTGCCGGGTGGCGTTGATATCGGAATCGGTGAGCATGGTGTGGCGGAAGCCGCGCACCGATCCGCGCGGATCGGCCTCGGCCTTGGCGAAGATCTGCCGCACCGTGCCGCCGGCGGCCGCCACGGCGGTCAGGAGTCGCTGTACCGATGCCAGGTCGATGGCGTCGGCCATATGGCCGTGCAGGGCCCGCAGCGGGTTCGCCGCGGTGGGGCTTTCGGCGACCACCAGCACATGGCAGTCGTCCAGTTCCGCGCCCGCGCTGGCCGAGGCCCGCGCCGACCATATATCGGCGTCACCGGCGAGGGCCCGCAGCGCGGTCTCGCGATCGCATTCACCCAGCGCCACCGCGATACCCAGCGAACTCGCCGCTCGCGACCGGCCCATCGACGCATAGGTGTCGGTGGCGACGGGCACCTGCCCGGCGGTATGCAGCGCGGTGATCTTGTCCGAGGTGAGCAGCGGGCATTTCACCAGTACCAGATGGACATCGGCCGGAGTGACCCCCAGTTCGGCCAGCAGTTTGCCGACGGTATCGGCGACGGTGTCCACCTGGGCCGCCCGCCCGACTTCCGCCGGATCCAGCACCCGGCTGCGCCGCGCCGCCGCGACCAGGCCGCGATCGAAGCCGGAATGGTGGCGTTCGTCGCGGACCAGCAGGTTCACATGCGGGCTCAGGACACCCTCGGTACCGCCGGAGAACACGGTCACCGCCGCGTCCGGGATCCGCGGTTCCCAGACCGCGGTGGCCAGGGTGCGGCTGAAATCGTTGACGCAGCCGTTGCCCTCGGTCTTGCCGATGATCGATACCAGATCCTCGGCGCGGTAACCGGATTCGGTGAGCAGATCGAACGGCCGGGTATCGCCCGGATCGGCGGTGGGGACGGTGAGCAGGGCGATACCGGTCATGCGGCGCTCTCCTTCTGGGTGCGGGCCGGGGTGAGATGGTTGAAGACCAGGTTGAGCACGAACGCCACGATGACCGTGCTGGTGATCGCGCCGCCGGCGATGATCCGGACCGAGGACGGCAGTCCCTCGTAGACCTCCGGCGCGACCACCGGAATCATGCCGATTCCCATGGCCAGGGAGACGACGAGCAGATTGTCGTTACGGGAGTAGTCGACCTTCGCGAGGGTGGCGATCCCCACCCCGGCGACGGTGGCGAACATGACCAGGCTCACCGAACCGATCACCGCTCCGGGCAGATTGGCGACCACCTCGCCCATCTTCGGGACCAGCCCCAGCGCCACCAGCAGCGCGCCGGCCACGGCGACCGCGCGCCGGCTCGCCACCCCGGTCATCCGTACCAGGCTCACGTTCTGCGCGAAGATCGTGTCCGGGAACGAGGTCAGGAATCCACCCAGTACCGCGGAGGCGCCGTCGGCGCCGAGCGCGCGGGCCAGCCGGTTCGGTTCCAGTGGACGACCCAGATGATCGGCGGTGGCCATCAGGTAGGCGGTGGATTCGGTGAAGATCACCAGCATCACCAGGCACATCGAGATGATTCCGGCGATCGGGAAGGTGGGCGTGCCGAACAGGAACGGGTTGGGCAGGCCGAACCAGTCGGCGCTGCCGACCGGGCCGAAATCGGTGAGGGAGAGCGCCGCGGCGGCGAGCGTGCCCAGAACCAGGGCGATCAGCACCGCGGACTGGGCGACGAGGCCGCGGCCGTAGCGCATCAGCGCGATGATCGTGACGATCACTCCGACCGCCAATGCGAGCGGGGCGCCCCCGGCCGGTTCGTCGCCGAAGGTCATGGAGACGGCCTTGCCGATGAGCGACAGTCCGATCATGGTGACCGCCGCGCCCCGCACCATCGGCGGGAAGAACCGCACCAGTTTGGAGAACGGGATCGCGACCAGCATGCCGAAGATTCCCGCCGCGATCATCGCGCCGTAGACGGCGGACAGCCCGTACTCCTCGCCGATCAGGATCATCGGCGTCACCGCGGTGAAGGAGGCGCCCGCGACGACCGGCATCCGGGCGCCGAGCAGTTTACCGATACCGAGGGCCTGCACGAGGGTGATGACACCGGCGACCAGCAGGTCGGCGTTCACCAGGGTGGCGATGGTGGAGGTGTCCAGGCCCAGGGCGGCGCCGAACACGAGCGGGACCGCGACGCAGCCGGTGTACATGACGAGCACATGCTGGATACCGAACAGCGCGGTGCGCCACCAGGGCAGCGGTGGAGCGGAGATCAGCGGCGGCGACTGGGTCGGGGCAGCGTCTGTGGACATGGGACCTGGCCTCGGGCAGAAGAAATAACCAACACCAGAATTTGTATACAAACTCTGTTTCGTTGATGTTGCTCAACGTTCCGGGACGGTGAACAGTCCAAGTGGCGCCTAGATCGAAAAATAACTTGTATACAACCTGGATGGTCCGTACTGACCGGTATCGACCGCTACGACCTGTTCGGACCCGGTGAACCTTCGGCGTCCATATCCGCGAGCAGTTCCTCGTCGCGCGCGATGTGCTCGTCCATGAGGTAACCCGCCTGAACCGGCGAACCGTTGAGTATCGCCTGCGCGATGGCTGCGTGATCGCTCCAGGAGATATGGGTCCGGCTCTCCAGTCGCTGCCCGAAGATCCAGGACACCCGCTCGAGGATCTGCTCGAGCATCGCCCGCAACTGCTGATTGCCCGACGCCTCCGCGACCAGCGTATGGAACCGCACGATCAGCGGGGGCAACTCGTCGTGGGCATGGCTGAGATCGGCCGACCGGCCCAGTTCCACCACCCGTTCCAGCTCCGCCGCCACCGCCCCGCCGCGTGCGTGCGCGGCCAGCTGTGCGGCCAGCACCTCCAGTCCCCGCCGGATCTGGACCAGCTCCCGCGCCGCCGAACCCGACGGCGCCGAGACCGTGGCCCCGCGATACCGCACCAGCGTGACGAAACCTTCGCTCTGCAGCTGCGACAGTGCCTCGCGGACCGGGACCCGGGAGACCCCGAACCGCTCGGCCAGATCCACCTCGCGCAGCCGATCGCCGGGGGAGAGCCGGCCGGCCAGGATATCCGCGCGCACGGCGTCCGCGACCGCGGCGCCGGGGGCGGTCCGGCCGGGATGCTGGGAAGTGGTCACGATGGTGAGGGTAATGCGGACGACTCCGGCGCTCGCCGCACCGGCGCGCGGGTCGCCTCCGGCCGGGGTCGGCCGCGGGTGCCTCCGGTGACGATCCGGGTCGGCGCGGGCCGCGTCGCCGACCCGCATGGCCGGTGTGCAGGGTCGGTCCGGTTCGTCTCCGAAAACGATTCGCAATGTTTTCAGGGCTCGGTCCGGTGCAACACCGAATTCATTGAAATGTAACCCTGGTACCGGTTTTCGAAGGATTCTCGGCAAATATCGGGTAATTTCCGAAAATTGGACCGGCGTGACCTCGATCGCACCCCTCGGTCTCGCCGCCTGCGGTAATTCCAGGGTATCGGGATGCGAGACCCGCGATTGCCGAGAACATCCTCGAACCGACCGGATCGTCCGTGCCGCAGCGGGTTTCGGTGGCTCGGGCAGCATCCTCCGGGCACTCGTGCCGAGATACCCTGCATTCCTGTGGAATTGGGGTACCGTTTATCGGGAGTCCATGTACGGATTCGGTCCGGACAAGAGATCCACCGTGGCGAAGGAAGCCGCTGACGGCAGGTGGCGCGCATGAAATCGGCTGATCGATGAGCATCGAGATTCCGCCCGAATTGCAGTGGCTGTCGTATCTCGCCGGGGCATCGTGGCCGAAGGGCGACGAGGACGCCCTCTTCGCGCTGAGCCAGGACTGGACCGACGCCGCGAACGCGCTACTCAACGAGCTGATCCCGGCACTGCGCACCGCCTGCGATACCGCGCTGCGCAACTACAGCGGCAGCGGCGCGGACCAGATGTCGGCCCAGTTCGACAAGTTCTTCGCCGGCGACAGCTCGATCGAGTCGATGGCCCACGCACTCGAGCAACTCGCCGATTCGGTATTCGATTGCGGAACGCAGGTCGAATACGCGAAGTTGCAGATCATCATCACCCTGGCGGTCATGGCCATCGAGATCGCGTACGCGCTGGCCTCGGCCTGGGGGGCCTGGGCGGTGCCCATCATCCAGGCCACGGGTGCGGGGGTCATGCGGACCATCGCTTCACGAATGGCCTCGGCCCTGGCCGCGCGCGCGACCAAGATGGCCCAGACGCCGCTGTGGCGGCTGACCGCGATCCAGGCCCTCGAGGAGGCCGCGATCGGGTTCGGTATCGACGCGCTGGCGCAGGGCATCCAGCTGGCGCAGGGGCACCGGGAGGAATTCGATACCGAGCAGGCCTTCGTCACCGCCGCGGTGAGCGGGTTCGCCGGCGCCGTGGCCGCGCCCGTCGGGTACTACGGCGGTAAGTACCTGGGCGGGGTGGTCAGCAAACACGGGCCGATGACCTGGTGGAAAGGCGGGCTGGTCGCGGTCGGCGTCGGTATTCCCGCGGGCCTGGTGGGTGCCGGGGCAAGCATCGTGGGCGTCGGGGTGCTGACCGGGAACTGGGAGTTCGACCCGGCGGCGCTGGTCGGCGGTGTCGGCGGTGGTATCGCCGGCGGTATGCACGGGGTGGCGGGGTACTTCCAGAACCAGGCCGTCGCCGCGCACCTCCAGAGCGAGGCCCTCGCCGGGCCGGGTGGTCCGGAGAAGGTACCGCCGCCTCCGGGCACCGAGGAGCCGCCGCCCTACAGCGACGGGAGCGCGCCACCGCCCGGCACGACCACCGGCGACCCGCCGGCCTACAGCGACCGGAACACGTCCGAGACCCGCGACGGCGGATCGGACCACAGGCCCGTCGGCCCCGCGGCGTCCGGAAACACCGGCGAGCGGCCGGTCGACGGTGGTTCCCAGCGTGCGCAGAGCGACGGCGAGGGTCCGCCGGGCCCGGTGCGGAACTCGCGCGACGGCACCGGCGTCCTGTCCGGGCGCGATCCCAACGCTGCCGTATCCCAGGTCCAGCGCCCCGGGGTCGATGGCGGAGCACCGCCGGTCGACGGTAATTCGCAACATACGCAGAGCCGTACCGAGGGGCCGCCCCGGATGGACGAGAGTTCACGTGGCGGCTATGGGGAGCCCCCGGCCGGCAACCAGAACGGTGTCACGCCCCAGGCCCACGGCAGCGAATTCCCGGCGTCGCCCTCGGATGACGGCGAGTTCGCCGGGGCGTCCGAGTCCGATCGGGACGGTATTTCCCAGGTCTCGTCGGAGGACGATGGGTACAGGGGGTCTTCTGGGGTCGACGACGACAACGTCTCGGAGATCTCCTCCGATGACGGTGAGTTCGGCGGGTCGTCTCGGTTCGACGACGACAACGTCTCCGAGATCTCTTCGGACGATGGTGGGTTCGGCGACGGCCGCGACGATCTCTCCGAGGTCTCGGTGGAAGACGCCGAGTCCTACCGGGTCTCCGATGGCGACGAGGATGGTCGGATTTCCGATTCGGAGGGCATCGGCGAGGGGAAGTCGCCGAACGGTCTCTTCACGCCGGACCGCGACCGGGCCGAAAACCCCTTCTTCGCGACTGCCCCGGCGGAGGGGGTCCGCACTACCAACCCGGTCGTCCAGCAGCCGGTACCGCCGGGCAGTGAAAGCTCCTCCTCCCGACCGGAGCAACCGCCTCGCACCTACTCCACGACGGTCGAGGTCGCGGACGGCTCGGCCAACCCGTTCCGCTCCGAATCCCAGGACCGGACCTCCGACACCCAGGACCGGCCCCGGCCCCGGGCCGGTCTACCCGGCAGGAATCCGTTCGGTATGCCGTTCACCGCCAACGGCACCGATCAGTTCCGGCCGGTCCCCGGCCCGGACTCCCCGGACCGCAACCCGTTCCGCGCGCGAGCCGACGAAGTTCCCGGCGGGCGCTCACACACGAGCGAGGACGCCCGCGACCGCAGCAGTCCCCTCCGGTCCACGGCCGATCCGAGTCGCCGTGATTCCTCGACCAGGTCCGACGGCGATATCCGGCAGCCGCGCGAGGAGACCCCCGGCCCGCGGGCCCGGGGCA
>NZ_JBSFRU010000068.1:0-22546 GCF_053589395.1 Nocardia sp. NPDC003345 | reverse complement strand
GCTGGGTCGCGGCGCGTTGGCGAATCCAGACCTGCCGCGCCGCATCCAGAATGGTGCTCCACTCGCGGCTTTCGACTACGCAATGCTGCATCCGATGGCGACCCTGGACTCGGCAGCCGCATGGCGTGCCCGCACGGAGTTGGATCCCGTCTAGATCGACCACATCGCGGCGACGGAGGGCTCTTCTAGGGTGTGTAGTCGAGTATCGAGCGGACGAGGGCGTCGCGGTCCTCGAGCATCGCCATATGCCCGACTCCGCGAAGGTAGTGGACCTCGGCCCCCGGCACCGCCTCGTACCGGCGTGCGGCGGCCGGGTCCCACCGAGGGTCGGAATCCCCGAAGATCACCAGGAGTGGCTTACCGGCGGCAGTGAGGCGCTCGGGCACGGTCCCCGCGGTGATGTAGTCCATGTTGGCGGCGAGAATCGCACGGAACGTGCGGTAGGTCGTCATTCGCAGATCGGCTACGGCCGTGTCGGGCACCGTGATCGGGGCCGCCGCAGTCGCTGCCAATCCGCGCCGGATCATCGAGTCGGTACGAATCGCCCACACGAGCGCACCGAACGGCGGTGAGGTGAGCACTTTGATGATGGCCGGCTCGGGTAACAGCGCTTCGCGGCTCGGCCCGGTACTGATCAGGACCAGCTCGCCGACCAGGTCCGGGCGGCGCTCCACGAGGGCGGTAGCGACGTATCCCCCGCTGGAGTGACCGACCACCTTCGGATTCCGTAACCCGAGTTCGTCCAATAGTGCCGCCAGCCGGTCGGCCTGCTGAGAAACAGCGTACGTGGACGCCGGTTCGGATCGGCCGCATCCCGGAAGGTCGATCGTGATCACCCGATAGGTCATGGCGAGCGACGGCACCACCGGCGCCCACGTCGAACCGGTCGCGCCCGAACCGTGGATGAGCAACAGGGGCGGTGCTGCCGGGTCTCCGTCGATGACAACGTGCAACCCGTGGACTGTCGTGTCGATATGTGTCCGGACGGGGCTCGATTCGCTCATACCGACAGCTTCGTCAGAAATCGTCGAACCATCTTGTACGAATGTAACTTGCCGCCATCCGGCGCCGGCCCGGCCGCGGGCGGCCCGCGTCGTCAGGGTATTGCCGCCTCGATGTGGGCGAGTTGGCCGGCGAGGATCTCTTCGAAAGCGGCGCAGCGATCGGCGCCGAGGGGGCGGAGTTCGCGGGCGAAGTGGGCCAGGGCGGGGAAGAGTTCGGGGTCGGCGCCCAGGACCATGACGCGGAACAATTCCATGCCCTGCTCGTACTCGTCGGCGGTGAGGGTGCCGACCCCGGCCTCGGCGGCGATCAGGGCGGCCACGGTGACCGCGAGCCGGTGGTAGCGCGTCGGGATCTGCTCGTCGGGCAGGCCGGATGCTTGCAGGGCCTGCAGTATTTCTTCGGCGACCAGCCGGGAACCGGCTCCGCCCGACACGTAGCGCCCCCAGACGGCGGCGAGCTGGGGTTGCTCACCGAAGGCTTCTCGCAGGCGCAGGGCTGTGGCGGTGATGCGCTGCTTCCAGTCACCCTCGGGCCGGTAGCCGTCCATGGCGGCGAGCAGGATCCGGTCGGCGACCGCACGCAGCAGTTCGGTCTTGCTGCGGAAGTGCCGGTAGAGGCTGGAGGAATCGGTCCCGAGCGCCGCGGCGAGTTTGCGCACGCTGAACGACTCGGCGTCACTCGAGCGCAGCAGTTCCGCCGCCGTGTCCAGGATTTCCTCGGTCGACCAACGCCTTCGGCCTGTCATCGCGCTCCTCTCATCGGACCCAGCATAGCTTATGCACTTGCCGTTGCACGCACCGCGTGCATAATGAGGACATCCCTTGGAAAGGACACGGGCAATGACGAATTCACTGGATGCCGCGAATCTCGACGCCGCGATCGAAAGGGTCCACCGCGCGGGTGTGCCGGGCGTGTTCGCCGAGGTGCGTGACGGCGACCAGCTCTGGCGCGGCGCCGCCGGGGTCGCCGACCTCACCACCGGCCGACCCGTCACGGCCGACCTACGACACCGCGTCGGCAGCATCACCAAGACCTTCACCGCCGCGGCAGTCCTGCAGCAGGTCGAGACCGGTCGGATCGAGCTGGATACCTCGATCGGCCACTACCTACCGCAGCTGGTTCCAGGGGAACGCGGTGCGGCAATCACGGTCCGGATGCTGCTCAACCACACCAGCGGCCTCGCCGAATTCCTCTTCCGGGCCTACGACTCGTTGCGGGCATTCCCCTCGTTGGCCGACACCGGTCCGGAAAGCCTGGACGACAACCGGTTCCGATGCTTCGACCCCGCCGACCTGATCGAGCTGGGAGTCACCGCACCCGCCGTAGGCACACCGGGCGCGACACCCGGCGTCTACTCCAACACGAACTACCTCATCCTGGGCGAGCTCCTGACGGAAGTAACGGGCATCCCGGCGGAGAAGTACATCACCGCGAATGTGATCGAGCGCGCCGGGCTTCGCGATACGGAGATTCCGACCGGAGCGCATATCGACGGACCCCATTCCCTGATGTACGAGGCATGGTTCGGCAAGGTCGACCCGCCCCGTGACTACAGCGTCTTCGATATGTCGTGGGCCCGGCCGTCCGCCTCGCTGATCTCGACCGTCGGCGATCTCAACCGCTTCTTCCGGATGCTGCTCGCCGGTGAAATCATCGCCCCGTCGTCACTGGCGCAGATGCAACGCACAGTCCCGGTGATCTCCTTCGAGGGCAAAGTCGTGGACTACGGCCTCGGCCTGCACCGGTGGGCGGCACCCGGTCGCGGTGTCTTCTGGGGCCACGACGGCTCGACCTGGGGAGCCGGCGCGGTCTCCATGATCGGTGCGGACGGCGACCGACAGCTGTCGGTCGCGGTGAATACGCAGCGGTGGAACAGGCTCGACGCCGGCGGCGCACCGCAGCCGCATCCCATCGACGACGCACTCTCGGCGTTCTACGAGTCGGCCATGGGCGATACCGCCACTGAAACCACGTGAGAGGTGCAGTGACCGCCGCGGCAGCGGGTCCAGCGACGCCGTCGACCCTGAAAGACGACCAGCAGATGAACACGAGACGGCTCCTGCGCCCGTATATCGGAGGTCTCCTCGCCGTCGCCGCTCTTCAGTTCGTCGGCACCACCGCCGGGTTGGCGCCGCTGCTCGCGGTCGTGGACTGATCACGCTGATTCGCCGGCGGTATCCGGGCCTGGTTAACAGGTCTCACGTCCTCCGGGATACACCGGGCAGAATCCGCTATCAGGGACAACAAGAACGCCATGGGGACCGTGTCGGCTCTCCCCATGCCCGGCCGAACAGCCGGCGGTAGAGGCGCGAAGAGTTGGGGAGGAAACGTGTTCCGGAAATCAATTGTGATCATGGCTGTCCTCGTCGCCACATCATCGTGTTCACTGGCCGAATCCGCGTCGGATCCGTCGATATTGGACGGGATGACCGAAGAACGGATGTGTGGACTGGTCCGAGCCGAGGCTGTCGAACAGGCCTTGGGCATACGCATCGGGAGCCCCGAAGCCGGACGTGTGCCCGGCCGCACGGATTCCCTATCGTACGACTGCGAGTACTTCCCGCACGAAGACGACGACGGGAATTCGTGGCAAATAGCGACAGCACTCGGTGGCACACTGCCCGAGGAATCCGACAAAGAAGCGCTGGACGGGGAGTTCACCGATCTGCGCGCGAAGTACGCGGAGCCGGGAGAAACCGTCGCCCCCTACTCCTATCAGGCGGTACCCGGGCTCGGCACAGTGGCCGGGTATGGCGAGATTCCGCTGTTCGGGCATCGGGTCGCCGCAGTGTTCGACGTCGGCGATGAACGCTTGGTGGTCACCGTATCGACACGAAACGCGGTGGGCCCGGAGCAGTTGACACCACTGGCCGACGAGCTGATAGCGAACCTCCGCAAGTGATCACGACGGGTCCCCGGGCCCACTCATCTCAGCGCGGACTTACTGGCGTGGGAGCACAGAAAGTAGCTCCCCGACCTCGACCAACTGCTCGGTGAACGTAGCCGAGACCACCGCCCCGATTCGCAGCAGGATATGGCGCGCGCCGGCCTCGACGAACCGCGCGAGGCGGGCGGGGAGATCAGGGCCGGTCATCATCACCTGGATCCGCGATACGGACTCCAACGGCATTTGATAGGTGGCCCGGCAGTACTCGTCCAACGCCTTCGCGCCCCGCCGCGCGTCGTCGTCCACGAACACGGTCGCGAAGAGGGCCGGGGTGACCGGCCGCGCGGCGGTGTCCCGGATCGTGGCCAGGGCGGTCGCGTAATCCGCGGGGTCGGGTGGGTAGGGCAGCCAGCCGTCGTACAGTCGCGCGGTACGCCCCAGCGCGGCCGGGGTTATCCCGCCGAGCCAGATCGGCGGACCTCCCGGACGGGCAGGCGCCGGCACCTCGGGTAGCCAGTCGTAGTGCAAAACCTTGCCGTGAAACGATTGCGGCTTCCCGGTCCACAGCTCCCGCCACAGCGCGACCGTATCGTCGAGCCGGGAGAATCGCGTCCGGAAATCCACCCCGACGAGTTCGAGTTCCTGCTCGCTCAGGCCGGGAAAACCGGCCCCGACACCGACCACGAGCCGACCCTCCGACAGCAGGTCGAGCGAACCGAGCGTCACCGCGGCGTGCACCGGATGCCGGTAGGCGGGCATGAGCACCGCGGTGCCGAGGGTGATGCGTTCGGTCGCCTGCGCGACGGCGGTCAGCAGGGTGAGCGGTTCGATCCTGGCGCGGACGAGGGAGTCGCCGGCCCAGACCGAGTCGAATCCGAGCCGTTCGGCCTCCACCGCGGTCTCGACCAGGGCTTGTGCCGAGCCACCCGCGGCGAGCTGGGCCTGACCGGCTGGAAGGAGAAGTCCGTATTTCACGTGTTCCACCGTCGCCGACGGAGGGTATGCGCTCAATTCCCGGGAGGGAATATGTTTCGCTCGCATCATGAACGGTTTCGGCGCGGCGCTGAAGGAATGGCGGAGGCAGCGGCGGTTGTCCCAGCTCGAACTGGCGCTGCGGGCCGGGACCACGCAACGACATGTGAGCTTCCTGGAGAGCGGCCGCTCCGCGCCGGGGCGGGGCATGGTGGTGCGGGTCGCGGAATCCCTGCAACTGCCGTTGCGCGAACGAAACGCCCTGCTGCTGTCGGCCGGTTACGCACCGAGCTACCCCGAGACCGACCTGGACGATCCGGCGCTGCGACCGGTCATGGACAGTCTGCGGCGACTGCTCGACGGGCACAGTCCGTACCCGGCGATCGTGGTGGATCGCTTCGGGGATCTGGTCGCGGCCAACGACGGGCTCGGCATTCTCGTCGAGGGCGTCGCGCCGGAACTGCTGGAACCACCGGTCAACGTACTGCGCCTGGCATTACATCCGCGCGGTTTGGCGCCGCGGATCCTGAACTTCGACGACTGGGCGCGGCATGTGCTCGAACGTCCGAGGCAGGACAATGCCCGGGCCCCGCACGAGCGGCACAGGGCGATGCTGGCCGAGCTGGAGGGTTATCTACCGAACCCGCCCGAGGTCGACGCGGATCATATCGGTTTCGCTGTCCCGCTCCGCCTTCGATCCGGTCGCGGCGACCTGAGTCTGATCACCGCGATCACCACCTTCGCCACCGCCGTGAACGTCACGATCTCCGAGCTGCGGCTGGAGACATTTCTGCCTGCCGATTCCCGCACCGCGAAAGCGCTCGAACGCAAGGCCGGCTGAGCCGCAACCGCGAAGAATCGTTAGGCGGAGCCGGGCGGCAGTGTGAGGCAGAACGGATGGCCCGAGGGGTCGAGCAGGACGCGCCATTTGCCGGGGGCCGGTTGGGTTTCCGGCTTGGTGGCGCCGATGGACAGCGCCGAGGACTCCGATACGTCGAGGTCTTCGACGAAGAGGTCGAGATGCATCTGTTTGGGAACGGTGTCATTCGGCCAATCCGGAGCGCGGTAGTCGAGGACCCGCTCGATCGTGACCGCGACCCCTTCGGCCCGCAGCACCACCAACTCCTCCGATTCGTGGAGCGTTCGGAGATCGAGTAGCTCACGATAGAAGCGGCCGAGCCCTATCGGATCGTCGCTGTCGAGTGCTATCGCCGCCAATCGCGCTATCGCCATCATTACCCCCATTGGTTCTTTCCGTTGATATCGACCGAACGTGTCGATCGAAACAACCGGCACTGCAACTGACACATTCCACACCGCAGATCAAGCCGAGAGGAGCAGAGCCCAAGACCATCGCGTGGGTTGCTACCGTTCCCAGATCCGAGGTTCGTAATTCATTGGCGGACAATGATTGTCGGCCGGTCGGCGTACAGGGGCCGCCACCGACCTCACCGCACTGCGCGACCGCGACCTCACTCCCGCGGCCAGGGTGCTGCTGGTGCTGCAGAAAATCGCACCGCACAACCGCGAGCTGGGCCGCGATATGCTGGACTGGCTCGAAGACCTGCGCGCCCTGGAGTCCGGTCCCGACCCTCTCGGGGACTACCTGACCGTCCTGACCTACATCATGACCGTCGGCGATACCGCCGAGACCGAGCTAGCGACGGTATTCGAACAGCTCGGCCCGCGCGCAAAGGAGGCAATCGTGACCACAGCCGAAACCATCGAAGCCCGCGGCCGTGCCCAAGGTAAGGCCGAGGGCCGAGCGGAAGCGCTGCTCGAACAGATGACGGTAAAGTTCGGCCCGCTGCCGCTGCGGTGATCCACCGGGTTCGATCGGCCGATACGGACCGGGTGCGGACCTGGACGGCGCGGATTCTGACCGCCGCCACCCTCGACGAAATGCTCACCTGACCCCTGGCACCGTCTGGTGAACTGATGTCGCGGGGTTCGCGATCGCCATGACGATCACCGTCCTACTGGGTGGTGACGTCATGCTCGGTCGTGGTGTCGATCAACTCCTGCCCTGCGCCGGGAGTCCGGAACTGCGGGAACCGAGCGTTCGGGACGCCCGGCGCTACATCGAGCTGGCCGAGCAGGTCAACGGGCCGATGCCCCGGCCCTACGGTTTCACCGGCCCCTGGGGCGAGGTGCTCGATGTTCTCGACGAACTCGCGCCCGACGTGCGGGTCTTCAATCTGGAGACCGCCGTCACCGCGGGCGGTGAATTCGCGGCCGGCAAATGGGTTCATTACCGCATGCACCCCGGCAATCTCCCGGCACTCGCGGCGGTGCGCCCGGACGCGTGCGCGCTGAGCAACAACCATTCGCTGGATTTCGGTATCGCGGGACTGACCGGCACTCTCCACGCGCTCTCGGACGCGGGTATCCGGGCTGTGGGAGCGGGCATGGACCTCGCCGCCGCCCGGCAACCCGCGGCCGTACCCGCTCGCGGTGGGCGGGTGCTCGTCGCGTCGGTATCGACTCTGTCCAGCGGTGTTCCGGCGGGCTGGGCGGCGGGCGGTGACCGTCCGGGGGTCTGGCTGATCGACCAACCGTCCGTCGGGCATGCCGACCAGGTGGCCGCGCGGCTGTCGGCGGAGTCCCGCCGTGGCGATATCACCATCGTCTCGGTGCACTGGGGACCCAACTGGGGTTATGGAACCGGACTGAGCGAGCGACAATTCGCCCACCGGCTGATCGACGCCGGTGTCGACATCGTGCACGGCCACTCCGCGCACCACCCACGCGCCCTCGAAATCCGTCGCGGCCGCCCCATCCTGTACGGGTGCGGCGATGTCATCGACGACTACGAGGGCATCGGCGGACATGATTCCTACCGGCCGGAGTTGCGGCTGCTGTATCTGGTCACTGTCGAACCCGGAGAGTCCGCCGCAGTGCGTATGTTGCCGCTGCTCGTCCGGCACGTACGACTCGAGCGGGCCGGAGCCGCCGATACCCGGTGGTTACGCACCCGGCTCGCGGAAATCAGCCGCCGGTTCGGCACACGTATCGATACAGAGCCCGACGGTCTGCTGACGGCCCGCCGACCACTCGCGGCCGAGGGCATCGGGTGAGCGGGTATGCCTAGTGGAGCCGACGCCGACGCGAGGTTTCGCGTCACCCCGCGGAACCGGGGCGACGAGGAGCCGCATCGCTACGTCAGTACGGGTAGTCGCGGAAGGTCATCACGCCGCCGACCAGCACGATCACCGCCGTGAGGATATAGACCGTCACACGGAACCACATCGGCCCGTAATAACTGACCACCAGCGACGCAGCGAGCGCGGCGAGAATCAGCACCACCCCGTAGAGGGGCGTGCGTTGCTCCCTGTCAGCCATTCCTCCAGTGTCCTCCGCCCCCACCCGGGGCTGCAACGCCGCCATCTGTGCAGGTGGACGGCAGATCCAGGGCTCACCAGGCGACGACACCCGCGTCGTCGAAGAATCCGCCGCGTGGGCCGTCGTCCGGCAGGGTGGCCAGGCGTAGTGCGATCGCGGCACCTTCTTCCGGCGTTCGCGATCCGCCGAATCCGGTGAAATCGGTCGCGACATAACCGGGGCAGGCGGCGTTCACGATGATGCCGGTATTCGCGAAGGCCCGGGCGTACTGGGTCGTGATGCTGTTGAGCATCGACTTCGACGGTGCGTAGGCGGCCAGGATCGGTCCGGTCCGCAGAGTCAGCGAGCCCATATTGCTCGACATGTTGACGATTCGCGGTGCGGCCGCGCGACGGAGCAGCGGGAGCATCGCGTTGGTCACCCGGATGACCCCGAACACATTGGTGTCGAGGACGGTGCGGAGGACGTCGAGATCGAGAGTCGCGGGATCCTGCGCACCCGCATCGGTCCGGCCGCCGATGCCGGCGTTGTTGACCAGTACATCGAGCCGGCCGGTCGTCTGCTCGATGGTGGCCGCCGCGGCGGCGGCACTCTCGTCGGAGGTGACATCGAGGGGGATATCGAACGCGTCGATGCCCGCGGCGCGGAGGCGGGCGACGGCCGCCGCTCCCCTGGCAGCGTCACGTGCGCCCACCGCGACCGTGAAGCCGAGTGCCCCGAGCCCGTGTGCGATGGCACGGCCGATTCCCTTGTTCGCGCCTGTGACCAGCGCGATCTTCGTATCTTTCACAGGATCCATGCTCGGCGCGCCGGGCGGCGCTGTCCAAGACCGGTTGGATCCGCTGTGATACCCACCGGGTATCACGGAGGGTAGGCTGCCGGTGTGCGCGATCTGGAAACTCGCGAGCTCCGATATTTCGTCGCCATCGCGGAGGAACTGCATTTCGGACGGGCGGCGGCGCGGCTGGGAATCGCGCAACCGCCACTTTCCCGGGCCATCCGCCAACTCGAACAGCGGCTCGGCGTCCGCCTCCTCGAACGGGACCGCCGGCGAGTGGCGCTCACCGACGCCGGCGCGGTGCTGCTGCGCGAGTCCCGGGCAGCCCTGGACGCGGTCGCGGCGGCGGCGCGCCGGACGCGGCGGGCCGGTGATCCACAGCGGTCGCTGGTACTGGTGACCAAGGCCGGTGCATCGCACGAACTTCTGCAGAACCTGCTCGACGCGCTGGCACGGGAACCGGGTGCCGGCCCGGTCGAAGTACTGATGTGCGAGGTCGGCGAGCAGGCCCATCGACTACGCGACGGGAGCGCCGACGTGGCGATCATGCACCGGCCCGTCGACGACCTCGCCGGATTCGATACCGAGGATCTCCACACCGAGAACCAGGTCGCGATCGTTGCGGCGGCGCATCCGCTCGCATCGCGGGACCGGCTCACGATGGCGGAGGTGAGCGCTGTGCCGGACCTGCCTATCGCGCGCTGGCCCCGGCTCGACGGCACTTACCCGGACGGGCCCGGACCCGAAGTACATACTCAGTCACAGCTTGCCCAGCTGGTGGCGCTGGGCCGGACCTTGCTTGTCATTCCCGCGTCCAGCCGGGCCTGGCAGTGGCCCGAACACGTCGCGGTGCCGGTCGTCGACGCGCCGCCGATCACCACCGTGATCGCGTGGCCGCGCAACAGTACGTCGCCCGCGATCGCGGCCCTCGTCCGCACCGCGGCCGGGCTCCGAAGCAACCCGCTGCCCGCGAGTTGAACCAGGCCGAAGCCGACGAGCAGCGGCCGGACTCAGCCGAGGACCTGCCCGCCGAGCACGGACAGCATCCGTAGTTTCTCGTGACTCTCGGTGCCGGGGATCGCGGTGTAGACGAGCAGGGAGTGGGCCTGAGCGGGGTCGATAAGGCGCTGGCAGGTGAGTTCCAGGGCACCGACCTCGGGGTGGACGAAATGTTTGACCTCACGCGGGCGGATCCCGACCTCGTGCCTATCCCACACCTGCCGGAATTCCGCGCTCTGGGCAAGGAGCAGGTCGGCGAGGTGCGCGGCCCGGGAGCCGGGCCCGCGGAGGGTGGCGATCTCCCGCAACCCCGACGCGTACATGCGGGTCAGGAATTCGTGCTGGTCGGGGGCGTAGAGCTGCCGTGAGGCAGGGTCGGTGAACCACCGGTATCCGATGCTGCGGGCGTTGCCGGTGTATCGGGTGGCGTCACCGTTGAGGGCGATACCGGGCGGAGTCTGGCGCAGGGTCTCGCCGAGTTCGGTGACGATCTCCGCGGGGGTGTCGGTCAGGCGATCGAAAACGCGCAGCAGGCCGGGGCCGATGTGGTCACCGGCCGCGCCGCGGGCGGGTGGGTTGTGCCCGGCCAGGCGGAAGAGATGGTCTCGTTCGTCGAGGGACAGATGCAGACCCTGGGCGATCGCGCCGAGCATCTGATTCGACGGCTGCGGTCCGCGCTCGCGTTCGAGCCGGGAGTAGTAGTCGGCCGACATATTGCACAGCGCCGCGACCTCTTCGCGGCGCAGCCCGTCGGTCCGGCGGCGGGCACCGCGCGGCAGTCCGACGTCTTCCGGTTGCAGGGCCCGCCGCCGGGTCCGGAGAAAATCGGCCAGCCCGACACGATCGATCATCGGCACGTTCCTCTCTCGCGACGCCGATTGTGTTTCTACCACCGCCGCGAACGCATAACCCCGCCCTGCCGATCCCCCCATAACGCCACGGCCGCGGCTCGCCCAGCCTGGGATCGGCAGGCCGTGGATGCGCTCGCGGCGATCCGGGAATCTCGAGGTACACGCATTCGCCCAGTACGAAGGAGATCGACCATGGCCCGCGATATGGATATCGCCATCCCCGGCCTGTCCGGGAAACTCGCCGTCGTCACCGGCGCGAGCGACGGGATCGGATTCGTTATCGCCCGCCGGCTGGTGGAGGCGGGCGCGGAGGTGATCATGCCGGTCCGCAACGCGGACAAAGGCGAGAAGGCCGCCGGTCGGCTCCGCGACCTCGTTCCGGGCGCGACGGTGACCACCCGGCCCCTCGACCTGTCCTCGCTCGGGTCGGTAACCGCCCTCGCGGACCGGCTCGGCAGCGAAAACCGCCCGATCGACATCCTCGTCAACAACGCCGGCGTGATGACACCGCCCGACCGGCAGATCACCACCGACGGTTTCGAGCTGCAATTCGGGACCAACCACCTGGGCCATTTCGCCCTCACCCGGGGGCTGCTGCCGCTGTTGCGCCGGGGCGGGGCCCGGGTCACGCATCAGACGAGCATCGCCGCACGTAGCGGTGTGATCAACTGGGATGACCCGGACTGGGAGCACGACTACGACGGCCGCCGGGCCTACAGCCAGTCGAAGATCGCCGTCGGCCTGTTCGCCCGCGAACTCGACCGGCGCAGCACGGCGGCGGGGTGGGGTATCACCAGCAATCTGTCGCACCCCGGGGTCTCGCCGACGAATCTGCTCGCCGCGCAGCCCGGTATGGGCCGGCAGCGCGACACTGTCTCGATCCGCGCGATCCGGGTGCTCTCGCGGCTGGGCATCCTGGTGGGCACGGTCGAATCCGCGGCCCGGCCCGCACTGCTCGCCGCGACCGGGCCCGAGGCGAAAGGCGCGGAGTTCTACGGTCCCGCAGGACCGGGCAACCTCGGCGGACGACCCGCCCGGCAGGACCTGTGGCCGCCGCTGCGCTCCCCGGACGACGCCCACAAGCTCTGGGAACTCTCCGAGAAGCTGACCGGGGCGACGTTTCCCGCCTGATCCCGCGGCGCCGGGAAAACCGACGGTGCCTCTGCGAGCCCGATCGGCTTAGTATTTCGCGGGTGGGACTGCTGTTCGGAACGCGGGCGTCGGATTCGCCATGGGTCGAGTCCGTGTGGACGTGCCGCAGTGAGCGGGTCTCGGAGATGACCTCGATCGCGTCCGAGACCTGGGGGCTGGTGTTCTGGGAGCAGCAGGGGCAGGCGCAGGCCGCGATCACCGGGCCGGAGAGTCGCACCGGGACCGCTCCGGTGCCCGAGGGCGCGGAATTCGTCGGAATCCAGCTCGCGGCCGGGACATCGCTGCGGACCACCTCGATATCGGCGCTGGTGGACGGCGGGATCGCGCTACCCGAGGTGACCGGCCGGACGTTCTGGCTCGACGGCGCCCATCGTGAGACCCCCGGCCCCGACGACGCCGAGGCGCTGGTCGACCGGCTCGTTCACGATGGGGTGCTCATCCGGGACCCCCTGGTGGCGCAGACGCTGCGCGGTGCGCCGCCGGCGGTCGGCGAGCGGACCCTCGAACGCCGGTTCCGGGCGGCGACCGGACTCACCCGGGGCGGGGTCCGCCAGATCGGGCGGGCCCGCACCGCCGCGCTGCTCCTGGCGTCGGGCGAAACACCCGCCGGCGTGGTGGCCAAGCTCGAGTACTACGACGAACCCCATCTCGCACGAGCGCTGCGCCGGTACATCGGGCGTACGGCCCGGCAGCTACGAGAAGGGTCCGGCGGCCCGATCGCACTCGATCCCGGTCAGCGCACGACCTCGTAGACGAGCTTGGACACCCCGTTGGAGTAGCTCGCCGAATCCCGCAGCCGCAGCGTCTGCTTCTCGCGGTCGGACCGGTCGAACAGGTGCTTACCCGCGCCCAGCAGCACCGGGAACACGAGCAGGTTGTAGCGGTCGATCAGATCGGCGGCCCCCAGGCGCCGGGCCAGTTCGGCACTGCCGTGGATATAGATGGGGCCGCCGTCGGTCTGCTTCAGTTTCGCGATCTCGTCGGTGGAGCGCAGGATCGTGATCTCACCCCACCCGTCGATCAGCGCGTCCTCGGTCAGTTCGGAGGACACCACGTATTTCGGCAGGTCCTTGTAGGCGGCGTGGTCCTCGGAGTCCCGCCAGACCGGGGCGAACGCCTCGTAGCTACGGCGGCCGAACATGAGCGCGGTGGTATCGGCGAGTTCCTCGCCCTTGAGCGCGAACGCCTCGGGCACGAATTCGGTGTCCATCACCCAGCCGCCGCTGCGGTGCCCCTCGACCGTGCCGCCCGGCGAGTCCACGACGCCGTCCAGCGATATGAATCCCGTGTAGACGAGTTCGCGTGTCATCAAGTTCTCCTCTTGAGTGCGGGGCCTCGGATTGTGCCTGCGGTCAGCCTAGGAACAGCCGCCGCCGATGTCTTGGACGAAACCGACACCGCTTTCGTGACGACGGGTCCGAATGCGCCAGCAGTTGTCTGGCCCAGACCCTGTCAATAGTCGTACAATAAATCGTACGATTTCGATAGGATGTCGCAATGACCAAAGCGCTACCCATCTCCACCGTGCGTCAGAACCTGTTCGGGCTGGTGCAGCAGGTCAACGACGACCACGACACCGTTACCGTCGTATCCAAGAGCGGCGAGAACGCTGTACTCATGGCGGAAAGCGACTACAACTCGCTGATGGAAACCCTGTATGTGCTCCGCACCCACGGCGGGGTGCAGCTGCTTCAATCGGCGGAGGACGCCCGCGCGGGGCGCACCGACCCCCATTCGCTTCTCGATCCGGACAGCGAGTGATGCCCGAACGGAAACTCACCTTCACCGCGCAGGGCTGGAAGTCCTACACGGGTTGGCTTACCACTGATCGTTCCGTACTCAAAGGCGCGAACAAGATGATCGATGCGGCCCTGCGCGACCCATTCGCGGGCATCGGAAAACCCGAACCGCTTCGGCACCAACTCGCGGGACACTGGTCACGACGGATCACCCAGGAACACCGGCTCATCTACCTCGTCACCGATACGGAGATCGCTGTGATTCAGGTGGGCTCACACTACGAGGGCTGATCCGACAGCGACGGTCGCCTCCCGGGGGTACCGAACCCATCGCGCCGATCTCGCTGCCGGGTCAGGGGTACATCGCGGCGAGCAGGGAGCCTTCGCGGGAAGGTAGACGGGTGCTGCCGCGCGCGATTTCGGGGCGGCCACCGGAGAGGACGACGGAGCAGCCGGCCGGCAGGGCGAGGTAGCCGATGATCGCGGGCCGCACCACCGCCAGTTCGTAGAGGGTCGCCGCACGCAGGGTCGCGTCGGTGTGCCGGTGGACCGCGCCGGTACAACCGATGAACCAGCCCGATTCGGTCTCTCCGTGCGGGTAGCGCTGCATCAGGACGGAATCGGTGGCGCCGAACGCCTCGCAGGTCATGGCGTACTGCCGATCGTTCGGGAAATCCAGTTCGGGTCCCAGTCCCAGGCTCCCGGCGACCTCACGCTGAAACCACAACTGCTCCAAGGCCCGATCCGTACCCGCGACCAGACCCATCGGGACCTGCGTGAAATCGGGTTCACACAATCCGAGGGTGCCGTCACCACGATCCATCACATAACAGTCCAGCCAGCCGATGCCCACGGTCTCGCCGACCGGGTACCGGCTGCCCTCCCGGATCGACTCCTCCAGCCCGGCCGCCAGCCATTCGACGCCCGGGCCGTACACGGGGTCGGGACGATATTCCAGGGTGAATTCGGCCTGCCCGGCGATACCGGCCGCCGTCCTCCGCTGCTCCACGATTCTCCGATCTCGCAGGATCCGGATCCGGTCGGTGCGGCGATCGCGCCGAAGCCGACGTCTCACTACGAATCATGCCGCAGGAGCGCCCATCCCGCGCGCCCGAAATATCAGCTCGCGGGGGTCCAGCAGGTCCGCAGTCCCGCTTCGGCGCGGCGGTCGACGAGCTGGCCGGAGGCCTCGATCGTGCTGTCGATGGTGCGACCCCATTCGTAGCCGAGGGTCGCCGAGAGCGCGGCCGTGGTGGCGTCGATATCGGTGGTCACGATGCCCACATGGAATTGGTCGCGGGCCCTCACTTCTCGCACCTTCCGCACAGCGGCCGACAGCTACTCCGAGACGGATTCAGAATTGCATTCTTGAGCACAAGAAGCATATTCTCATCGAGGGAGAGGGAGCGCAACGGACAGGTCTGCCGACGACCCGGACCTCGCCCGGGCGCCCTCCTCGCATAGGCACATCGGACGATATGAGGCGGCAGATGCAGACCAGACCGACCCCGGACTCCACCGGGATCACGCTCGCCGGGAAAGTCGCCTTCGTAGCGGGCGCCAGCCGCGGGATCGGTGCGGCCATCGCCGAGCGGCTGGCAGCGGCGGGGGCGGCCGTCGCGGTGGCGGCCCGCTCGGAGTCCGAGGGCGCGGTGCCGGGAACCATTCACGCGGTGGCCGGACGCATCACGGCCGCCGGAGGCCGCGGGCTGGCGGTGGCCTGCGACGTCACCGATCCGGGATCGGTGCGGGACGCGGTCACCCGGACGGTGGCGGAACTGGGCGGTATCGACATCCTGGTCGCCAATGCCGGGGTGCTGTGGCTGGGACCGGTCGAGACGACACCGCTGAAGCGGTGGCAGCTGTGCCTGGACGTGAACCTCACCGGGGTGTTCTCGGTGACCCAGGCGGTGATCCCGCAGCTGCGGGCCCGGGGCGGTGGCTCGCTGATAGCGATCACCACGACCGGCGTCGAGATGGTGGACCGCGGCGCGAACGCCTACTGGGTCTCCAAGGCCGCTGTCGAGCGGTTGTACCTGGGCCTGGCCGCCGACCTGCGGGCGGACAATATCGCCGTCAACTGCCTGAGCCCGAGCCGGGTGGTACTCACCGAAGGCTGGCAGGCGGCCGGTGGTGGCCGCGAGATTCCGCCGGAGATGGTGGAACCGGCCGAGACCGTGGCCCGGGCTGCGGTTTTGCTCGCCGCACAGGACGCCGCGGGCATCACCGGGACGGTGCAGCGTTCACAGACCTTGATCCCGGACTGACCGAGCACCCGGCCGTGCGACTACCCGGCGCCTTCGGCCCGGGCGGCCAGGAACTCCTCGAAGGTGATCCGCCCGTCCGCGTGCTCCGGCGCCAGATGCGTACCGGAGCGGAAATCACGCATCGTCCTCCCCGGCAGCGGAACCGCCAGTACGGGCCGGCGACGGCCGATCACCCGCAGGTACGCGTGGGCGAGGTCGGTGACGGACCGCACCTGCGGGCCACCCATATCCGGGACCCGTCCGCTCGGTGGCCCCGCCGCGAGTTCCGCCAGCCGGTCGGCCACCTCGAGCACGTCGACCGGCTGGAACGACACCTTCGCCGGTACGGCCAGCACCGGAGACCATCGCTGGAGGTCGAATATCTCGGCGATCAGATCGTGGAACTGCGTCGCCCGCAGGGTCGTCCACGGCAGGTCCGAGTGCTGGAGCAGCGCTTCGCATTCCGCCTTGGCGCGGTAGTAACCGAGCGCGTGGTGGTCGATACCGACGATCGACAGGTACACCAGATGCGGTCCACCCGCGGCCCGCGCGGCCTCGATCAGGGCCCGGGTCGCGGCGATATCTCCGCGACCGTTGGTGGTGGCCAGGTGCACGATCACCTCGATATCGGCGGCCGCCGCCGCCAGTCCCGCCCCGGTCCGGAGATCCCCCACGATCCACTCGTGCTCCCGCGGATCGCGTTCGGACCGGGTCAGGACCCGCACCTCGTGGCCCGCCGCGAGCAGCCGCGGTACCAGAGCCCGCCCGAGCCGGCCGGTTCCACCGGTGACCAGGATCCGCTTCGTCATCTGTTCCCTCCGTGCCGGGTGGGAGACAGCCTCGCAGCGCGGATGGCCGACCCGGCGGTGCCACGCCGAGACACGGGCGCCCGGTTCGGACCGGCGAGTCGTCGTACGCCCCGGTCGCGTATCAGGCCGGCGTCAGGGCCGTATCAGCACGGCCGCCGACAGTGTTCCCATGAACAGCACAGCAATCGCGGCTTCGGGGCTGCGGAAGGCCTACGGGGACAAAACGGTCCTCGACGGGATAGATCTGAATATCGAGGCCGGATCCATCTTCTCCCTGCTCGGCCCGAACGGCGCAGGAAAAACGACCACGGTCAACGTACTCACCACACTGTTGAAGGCCGACGGTGGCAGTGCGACGGTCGCGGGACACGATATCGCGTCCGAGACCAGGGCGGTGCGGTCGTCGATCGGGGTCACCGGGCAGTTCGCGGCGGTCGACGATCTGCTGACCGGCCGGGAGAACCTGGAACTGATGGCGGATATCCACCGGCTGAAGGGCGGCGAACGCAAGCGGGCGGTGACCGAACTCCTGGACCGCTTCGAACTGGCGGATTCGGCCGGTAAACGGGCGGCGACCTATTCCGGCGGTATGCGCCGCAAGCTCGACCTCGCCATGACCCTGGTGACCCGGCCGCGGATCGTTTTCCTGGACGAACCCACCACCGGCCTGGACCCGCGCAGCCGGCGCACCATGTGGGAGATCGTGCGGGACCTGACCTCCGGCGGTGTGACGATCTTCCTCACCACCCAGTACCTGGAGGAGGCCGATCAGCTGGCCGACCGTATCGCGGTGCTCGACCAGGGCCGTATCGTCGCCGAGGGCACGGCCGCCGAACTGAAACGGCAGATGCCCGGCAGCTATATCGGACTGCGTTTCGCCCACGGCGCCGAACTGGATTCCGCGGCCCGGATCCTGCCCGAGGGCACCCGCGACGACGAGGCCCTCGTCCTGCGGGTCCCGGGCGACGGCGGCTCGAAATCACTGCGCCGCATTCTGGACCGGCTCGACGAACACTCCCTCGAGGCCACCGAGATCACGGTGCACACACCCGATCTCGACGATGTCTTCCTCGCCCTCACCGGCCACGCGACCACGGAGGTCACCACATCATGAGCACCCTCACCGCGCCGCTGGCCGATTCGTCGATCATGCTGCGCCGCAACTTCAAACATATCGCCCGCACCCCGGTCACGGTGTTCAACGCCGCCTTCATGCCGGTGGTGATGATGCTGATCTTCGTCTACGTATTCGGCAGCGCGTTCGATGTCGGCGGCGACTACATCGACTACGCGGCGCCGGGAATGCTGCTGCTGGCCATCAGCTACGGGCTCTCGGGGACCGCGGTGGCGGTGAGCTCGGATATGTCCAAGGGCATCATCAACCGGTTCAAGGTCATGGATGTCTCCCGCGGTGCCGTTCTGACCGGTCATGTCGTCGCGACCATCCTGACCAACGCGGTGGCGATCGTGGCCATCATCGCGGTGGCGTTCGCGCTGGGTTTCCGGCCGGAAGCGTCCGCGCTCGACTGGCTCGGCGCGCTCGGCGTCCTGGCGGCCACTTCCTTCGCGGCGTCCTGGCTGACCGTCGCGCTGGGTATGGCGGCCAAGACCCCGGAATCCGCGGGTATGGGCGTGGTGCCGCTGATCATGCTGCCGTTCCTCAGCACCGCGATCGTGCCGGCCGAGAAAATGGGCCAGGGAGTGCGGCAGTTCGCCCAGTATCAGCCCTTCACACCGATCATCGAATCCCTGCGCGGGTTCCTGGCCGGAACCCCGTCGGGCGGATACACCGCCGCCGCGCTCGCCTGGTGTGCCGGGTTCGCGATCTTCGGATACCTGTGGTCGCGGTCCACTTTCAGCAAGCGAGCGTAGCCTCGGCCAACTCCGGCCAGTCCGCCCGCGCACCCTCCCGCGTCGCCTCGGTGAAGCCCGCTTCACCGAGGCTTTCGCGTGCCGTGCGCTCGATACGGGCGATTTCGGGGTGGGAGAGATCGGGCAGGCCGCGGACCTCGGTGCTCGCGGCCAGCAGCCGCACCGCCTGTGCGTCCTGCCCGGACCGCAGCGCGAGATCGGCGATGCCGACGAGGACCGCGGCGAGCAGGGGCGCGTGCCCGGCGGCGGTCGCGCTGCGGAACGCGGTGCTGCGATGCTCACGGGACGCGTCGAGATCCTCGGCGAGGTAGCCGCGCAGATCGTGGATCATCGCGGCGTTGTGCGGTTGCTCCGCCTCCGCGCCGAGGGCGGCGGTCGCGACCTCGAGCTGGCGGTGCGCCTCGGCGGTATCGCCGGACCACCGCGCCAATTCCGCCTTTCCGAGGGCCAGTTCGGCCAGCGCGGTCGGCCAGGAGGCCCGGTCCGCGCATCGCTGCGCCTCGTCCATGGCAGCCGCGGTCGCGTCGCGGTCGTCCAGCATCCGGTACAGCTGGGCCTGGCGCACCCGCATCCGTACCGCGTCCTCGACCGCGCCGACCTGGGTGACCACCGCGATCGCCTCCTCGAGAAGCTCGCAGGCAGCGGCGAAATCGCCGCGGATACCGACCCGCTCCCCCAGCTCGCCCAGCGCGAACGACATCCCCCAGCGCTCACCCAGCGCCCGGAACTCGGCGAGCGCGGCCTCCAGATGGTCGTCGGCCTCCCGGCCGCCCTGGCCGAGCACGGTGCGCAGTTTGCCCAGTTGCAGGCGGGCCAGCGCCCGGACCCAGGGATCTTCGGCGGAGACCAGCGGTTCGAACGCGGGCAGCAGCTGGTCGGGACCGGCCAGCATCCGTTCCAGCGCACCGGTGAACGCCAGCGCCGGATGCCCGGACCGGCTGCCGCGCCCGAACCGGTAGGCCTTGTGGATCCATTCCTCCACCTGGACGGCGTCATTGCGCCCGGAACTGCCGAAGTGCACCACCAGCCCGTACACCAGGGCGCGCGTCTCGTCGTCCACCTCGCCGGGCATTTCGGCGGCCGCGGTGACCAGCTCCGAACCTTCGGCCTTGTGGCCGCCGAGCCACCAGTACCAGCCGGCGCTCGCGGCGAGCCGCAGCGCGCCGGCGCCGTCACCGGCCGCGAGCGCCCCGCGCATCGCGACCGCGATATTGTCGTGCTCGGCCGCGAGCCGGGCGAGCCACTCCAACTGCTCGGCGCGACGCAGATGCGGTTCCGCGGTGGCCGTGAATTCGATGAAGTACTCCAGATGCGCGCGGCGGGCGGAGTTCTCCTCGCCCGATTCCGCCAGGCGGTCCCCGGCGTACTGCCGGATGGTGTCGAGCATCCGGTAGCGCGGCTCACCGGATCCGGTGCCGGCAACCGGCGCCACGGACGTGACCAGTAGCGATTTCTCCGCCAGCGAGGTCAGCAGATCGAGGACCTCCCACGATTCGATCGCCGGGCCGGTGCCCCCGGCATCGCCGCCCGCCCCCGCGCAGACCTGTTCGGCCGCCGCCAGACTCGCCCCGCCGGAGAACACCGACAGCCTGCGCAGGACCAGCCGTTCGGCGTCGGTGAGCAGTTCCCAGCTCCAGTCGACCACGGCGCGCAATGTCCGGTGCTGCGGTATCGCGGTGCGACTGCCGCCGGTGAGGAGCCGGAACCTGTCGTCGAGGCGGTCGGCGAGCTGTTCCAGTGACATGGTCCGCAGCCGGGCCGCGGCCAATTCGATCGCCAGCGGTATCCCGTCGAGGGCCCGGCAGACCCGCGCCATGGTCGCCGGGATGTGGTCGGAGGTGCCGAGGTCGGTATGCACGGCCCGGGCGCGGTCGCGGAAAAGCTGGACGGCCGGAGAGGACTCGATCTCGGCGGCGTCGGCGTCCGCGGCGGGCAGCGCCAGTGGCTGGACCCGCCACAGCGCCTCACCGGTGATGCCGAGCTGTTCCCGGCTGGTCGCGAGGATCCGCAGCCGCGGGCACTCCCCGAGCACCCGGTGGGCGAAGGCCGCGGCGGCTTCGATCACATGTTCGCAGTTGTCCAGGATCAGCAGGGTTTCGCGGTCGCGGACCGCCGCGATCAGCCGGTCGATCGGTTCCGCGTCCGAGGCCCCGCCCAGCAGGGCGTCGCGCAGGCCGAACGCGGCGAGCGCCGATCGCGCGATATCCCCGCTCGCGCCGAGGGCCGCCAGTTCCACCACCCAGGCCCCGTCGGGCAGATCGTCGAGCAGGGTGCGCGCGGTCTCCAGTGCCAGTCTGGTTTTTCCCGATCCGCCCGGCCCGGTCAGTGTGGTCAGGCGATGGCCGGCGATGAGTTCGCGCACGGCGGCGACATCGGTGTATTTGCCGATGAACTCGGTCAGTTCGGCCCGCAGGTTGGTCCGGCGTTCGGTCTCACGCGGCCCGGCCTCACCGCGCAGCAGCGCGACGTGCAACTCGGACAGTTCCGCCGAGGGATCCACGCCGAGAGTGTCGGCGAGTTCCTCGCGGGCGCGCTGGTACACCGTCAGCGCCTCAGTGCCCCGGCCCGCGGCGCCGAGCGCCCGCATCAGTGCGGCGACGAGCCGTTCGCGCACCGGGAACCGGCCCACCAGCTCGGTCAGTTCCGGCACCAGTTCGGCGCCCCGGCCGAGCCGGATCTCGGCCTCGTACCGGTCTTCCAGCGCCGCCAGGTGCATACCCTCCAGGCGGGTGATCACCGCGTCGACGGCCTCGCTGTCACGGACCTCGACATCCTGCATCGGGGTCCCGCGCCAGAGCTGGAGGGCCTCACCCAGCAGCGGTGCCCGGCGGGCGTCGTCACCGCCGCGGGCCCGGTCGAGAAGTTGTTCGAATCGCACCGCGTCGACGTCGCCGGGCCGCACCGCCAGCCGGTAGCCACCGGCCTGTCCCTCCAGCACACCGTCCGGCAGTACCCGGCGCAGCCGGGAGACCAAGGCCTGCAGCGCGTTCGCGGCGTCCGCGGGCGGCTGTTCTCCCCAGATCCAGTCGACCAGTGTCGCCCGCTGGACCACGCGCCCGGGTTCCAGCGCCAGCGCGATCAACAACGCCCGGAGCCGAACACCCGGTATCTCGACCGATCCGCCTTCATCCGCCCGGACATCGAGCGGTCCGAGCAATCCGATCTGCACCGGACCATTCTGCCGTGTGGGCCGGTCCCGCCGTGGCCAGCCCTGTGATACCGGCGCTCACGACCTCGTGAACAGGCAGAACGCCGTATCAGCGCCGGTATCAGATTCCTGTCAGGGCGGTATCAGCGCCGACGGCGAAAGTTTCCCTCATCACCGGCAGCCCGCCGAGTAGCCCACTCCAGACCCAGGAGACCACGATGACCACCTTCTCCACCCCGGAACCGATCACCGTCACCGTCGACGTCATGTCCGCGCAGGTCCGCGTGATCGCCTCGGACCGCACCGACACCGTGGTGCGGATCCGGCCGGCCGACGAATCCGATCGGGCCGATATGCGCGCCGCCGCGCAGACCCGCGCCGATTTCGCCGCCGGGGTACTCACCGTGCACACCCCGAAGGATTGGCGCACCTACACGCCGTTCGGCGGCAATCCGTCGATCGAGGTGACCGTCGAGGTGCCCACCGGGTCGCGGCTGAAGGCCACCGCCGGGGTGGGCCGGCTGGTGAGCATCGGCGGGCTCCAGCGCAGCGACCTGAATATCGCCGCCGGGGAGATCGTCGTCGAACGACCCGCCGGCTCGGTGACCGCGAAAACCGCCAAGGGCGATATCCGTATCGAGGACGCGGTGCGGGGCGACCTGCGGCTGGAAACCTCCTACGGCGAACTGCAGGTCGGTATCCGGCCCGGCAGCGCGGCGTGGCTGGAGGTGAACGCCACCCACGGA
>NZ_JBSFRU010000067.1:0-22600 GCF_053589395.1 Nocardia sp. NPDC003345 | reverse complement strand
GCGCAGGCCCTCGTCGCGCGATCCGTGGATTACGGCGCCCGCACCACGTATGGCGCGACGCTGTTGAGCTTCTCGCAGGTCTCCTCGAATTCACGCTCGGGCCGGGACTGCGCGACCACCCCGGCCCCGGCCCGCAGCCACGCTCCCGCGTCGCTCTGGTACACCGCGCGCAGCACCAGGGCCGCCTCCATCGCACCGGTGGGCGAGACCATCAGCACCGCGCCCGAGTACAGCCCGCGCGGCGGGTCGGAGCGGAAGATCGAGTCCACGCCCGGCCGTTTCGGCACGCCCGAGGCGGTGACCGACGGAAAGAGCGCGTCGAGCGCGTCCCAGGCGCTGTGCCCGTCGGCCAGCCGGCCGCGGACCGTCGACGCCAGATGCTGAACGCTGCCGCGTTCGCGCACGGCCATGAAATCGGATACCGAGGTGGTGCCGGGTTCGGCGATCTCGGCGATCTCGGCGAAACAGGTCTGCACACTCATGGCGTGCTCCACGATCTCCTTGGGGTCGTTCACCAGATCGGTCCGGGCCGCGTTGTCGATCTCTGCGCCGAGACCGAAAGCGCGGGTGCCGGCGAGCGGTTCGGTGGTGACCGTGCGGTCGTCACTCACCGAGAGCACCAGCTCCGGACTGAATCCGGCCGCCTGCAACCCGCCCAGGCCGAGCAGGAACGAACGCGCCGGGGTGTTGTGCGCGCGCCCGAGCCGGTAGGTCGCGGGAATGTCCACCGCGAACGGGAGCTCGACTTTGCGCGAGAGGATGACCTTGCGGTACTGCCCGGCCTCGATCTCACCGACGGCCTTGGCGACCCGGTCGTGATAACCGGTGTCGTCGGCGCGGATATCGACCGGGAACGGCTGCGGCAGCGGCAGGTCTCGCGAGCGGGCGACCGTATCGAGCAGGAAGGTGGTCTCCGCGGCGGCGGCGCCGGTGACCCAGACCTTGCCCTCGGTATCGATACGCACCTCGACCCTGGGCACGATCAGCCGCACCAGCGGGGTGGCCGGGCGCAGGTACTCGACGGCGCCGAGCGAGTACGCGCAGAACTCGAAACCGACCCAGCCGTAGGCATTGCGTCCGGTCATGGGCAGCCCGGAGAGCGCCTCGTCCATCACCGCGGCCGGACTGCCGGTCCACGGTTTCGCGGTGGCCTCCCCCGACCAGTGGATCCGCAGTTCGTCGCTGTCCAGCTCGACCGCGCCGATCGGATCGGCGGCGAAGACCCATTCGCCGCCGCGCTCGTAGACTACGTATTCGCCGAACCGTTCTTCGGCGGCCAGGCGTGACATTGCTGCCGCCGGGTCGGTGACATATTCGACACGTAAACGTTCGTCAGTGGTCGACAACGATCCTCCAAGGCTAACCGACCCAACTAGAAAGTAAGGTTAGCATTACCTTTTCTGGGTAGGGGGTGCTCGACCGCAGCGGAAACCCCTCAAACGACCCGGACAGCGCGTCGGCCGTCCATAGTTGTTGCATCGAGTAATTTCACAGCCTGCGGCCGCTCGGTGGTTCACCGAAGGAGCCCATGAGCACCGGCACGCCGCGAACCCACCCGCCGACGCAGAGGATCCACAGCATGATCGAGTACAGCGGAGGAGTGTCCGCGCCACCCGAGGGCCCACCGGAATCAGTGGTCGCACTGGTGGATTCGGCATCGGGAACCGAGCGCGCACTCATCGGCCGCTGGCTCGCGGACGGCGGGATAGCCGCCGAACTGGGCGTCGACGCCCCGGTGACACAACTGGATCTCGACGCGGCCGCCATCGCCGGCCGCCTCACCGCACGCGCCGACGATCCGCTCGTGGTGCCGGTGCGGGTGCTGTGGCTGCCCCCCGAACGCGACGGAGTCCGGCGGGTCACCTTCGGCGATATGGCATTGCTCACCAATCCGCGGCGGCCGAATCGGCTCGCCCAGCGCCGCCTCGTCGCGACCGCCCCGGACCGCCATCTGATTCTCACCGGCGCCCCGGCCCGGCTCAGCGAGTTGCGCGCCAACAACCCGGAGGCCGCGGCGCTCCAGCGGACCGGTGCCGCCGAACCGTTCGCGCGAGCCGTGGTGCGTGCGGCGGTACTCGCGCTGGAACGCGCCGAGCGGACGGTGATCGGCGACAGGTACAAGGTTCCGCGGCTGGTCGCCGAGGAGATCCTGGACTCGCCCGATTTCCTACGGCGCCTGGAGCTCATCGCCGACGAGACCGGCGCCGAACCGCAGGATGTGCACCGGCGGGCCGAGAAAGCGCTCAACGAACTGGTCGCGGCGCAGAGCCGGACCGTCTCGGATCTGTTCACCCAGGCGATGCGGCCCGTGCACGCGTCGACCTGGAAAGTGGACTGCGACGAATCCGGGCTCGCCGCCCTGCGTGAGCTCAACCGGAGCCACCCGCTGGTGTTCCTTCCGTCCCACCGGTCCTATGTGGACGCGTTCGTGCTCGGCGATGTACTGGCCCGCAACGATTTCCCGCCCAACCACGTGGTCGGCGGCGCCAACCTGCGTTTCTGGCCGATGGGCCCGATCGCGCGCCGCACCGGCACCATCTTCATCCGGCGCAGTTTCGCCGGCGACACCGTGTATCAGGCGGTGGTCGAGGAATACTTCGGGTATCTGCTGTCGCGGCGATTCAACCTCGAATGGTATTTCGAGGGCGGCCGCACCCGCACCGGCAAGCTCCGGCCGCCGCGCTACGGCCTGCTGAACTATCTGGCCGCGTCCGTGCGCCGGGACCGGGTGGCCGACGCCCTCCTGGTCCCGGTATCGATCACCTACGAGCGGCTCAACGAACTCGGCGCCATCGCCGACGAGCAGGTCGGCGGCCGGAAGAAACCCGAAGGCCTGGCCTGGATGGCCCGCTATGTCCGCAACCAGCAGCATTCGGCCGGCCACGTGTATGTGCGATTCGGCGCACCGCTGTCGGCACGCGATCGGCTCACGGCCCACGGCGATCCGCTCACCGCACCGCCGGTCACCATCCCACTGCACCACACCGACCCCGCCGCCCGGCCCGCGCGCGGAGCCGAACTGGACACGCTCGGCGAGCATCTCGGCGAGCAGGAGCGCCGGGCGGTGCAGCGGCTCGCCTTCGAGGTGGCGGTGGGTATCAACGCGGTCACCCCGATCACCGTCAACGCGCTGGTCGCCCTGGCCCTGCTGGGGGTTCATCAACGCGCCCTCACCCTGGCCCAGGTGTACGAGGTGCTGGGTCCGGTCCTGGACTACATCGAAGCCCGTGATCTGCCCCGCGGCGAGATCGCCGAACTGCGCAATGAGCAGAGCCTCGCGGTCGTCCTCGAACAGCTCTCCCTCGCGAAGGTCGTCACCGTCTACCGCAGCGGCGTGGAGCCGGTGTACTCGATCGAACCGGGCGCCCATCTGGAAGCGGCCTTCTACCGCAACAGCGCGGTGCACTGGTTCGCCGACCGCGCGATTCTCGAGCTGGCGATCCTGGCGGCCGTCGAGGCCGCTCCCGACGACCCGACCGGCGCCATCGGGCCGGATATCGATGCCCTCGGTGTCGGCTGGGACGAGGCCTATCGGCTGCGCGATCTGCTCAAATTCGAATTCTTCTTCCCGGACCGGGCCGAATTCTCCGAGCGGATCACCGCGGAGATGCTGCTGGTCGACCCCGGCTGGCGGACCCGGCCGCGCGATACCCTCGGCAGCGACGTGCTGGCCGCGCTCACCGGCAGCGGTTTCATGATGGCCCACCGGGTGCTGCGGTCGTTCTTCGATGCGCAACTGGTGGTGGCCGAACGGCTGGAGGCGCGGGAACCGACGGCGACCATCGACCGCAAGGAGTTCGTCTCCGAATGCGTATCGGTGGGTCATCAGATGCTGCTGCAGCAGCGACTGCACAGCACCGAATCGGTATCCACCGAACTCTTCGGCAGCGCCTTGAAGCTGGCCGACAACTACCGGCTGCTCGACCCCGCGGATCCGGAGTCGCCGGAATCGGCGGCCGCTCTGGCCGAGCGGCGCCGGGAATTCGCCGACCGGCTGCGGACGATCGGTATCCGGATATCGCGTGCCGCGGCACTGGATCCGTCCAATCTCCCCGCGGGTGGTCCGCGATGACCGGCACGGACGGTGCGGAACCCGGCCGGGGCACCGATACCGGGACCGGCGGTGTCGACGGGCTCGCCGCCGCGATCCGGTCGGGGGCCCGGGGACCCGATATCGCCGCGATCGTCGATATCTCCGCGGCCGCCCAGCTGCGGTCCGACGCGGGCCGCCGGATTCGCGGCGCCGACCGGGAGCTGATCGAGGCGTTCTCCGGACAACTGCGCCAGGCCGCCGAGCACGGCGCCGTCGAATCCGCCGTCGCCCGCGCGGCCGGGCGGACACCGGAGGAACTGGGCGCGCTGGGCGAGCGCATGTTCAAACGCGGCTGGTACGACCAGCTGTATCCGGAGGTCTGGCGGCTGATCCAGGAACATATCGCGGCGGGGCACACGGTGGTGCTCACCGGCTCCGCCACCGAACAGCAGTTGCGGCCGGCGGCCACCGCGCTGGGGATCACGGAGGTGATCGGGTCCCGCCCTGCCGTCGCCGACGGCCGGCTCACCGGCGCCCTGGACGGGCCGGTGCCCTACGGGCCCGACAAGGTCGCGGCGATCGCCGAGTTCGCCACGGCCCGGGGTATCGACCTGGGCCGCAGCCACGTGTACTCCGGTAGTCCGGCGGATCGGCCGCTACTCGCGATCGCCGGGACCGCGGTCGCGATCGGTGCCGATCCCGCTCTTGCGGCCGCGGCGGCCGAGGACGGCTGGGCCGCGCCCGCGGTCATGCCCCGGACCGCCCCCACCACCGGCGACCGGCTGCGCACCCTGCTCGGATTCGCGGCGCTGCTCGGCGGCGCGCTCTTCGGCGTGATCAGCAAACTCCACACCCGTGACCACCGGGCCATGGCCAACGCGCTCCTGCGATACGGCGCCACCTGGCCGCTGCGGATCTGCGGTATCCGGCTGCGGGTCACCGGCACCGAACACGCACGCACGCCGCGGCCCGCGGTTTTCCTGTTCAACCATCAGAGCCAGTTCGATGTCCTCATCGTCCCGGCGGTATTGGGCGCCGGGGTCACGGGGGTCGGTAAGAAGGAACTGATCCGCAACCCCGTGTTCGGGCCACTCATGCGGTTCGTGGATGTCACCTTCATCGACCGTTCGGATACCGAAAGCGCGAAGGCCTCGCTCGCGCCGGTCGTGCACACCCTGCGCGACGGTCTGTCCATCGCCATCGCCCCCGAGGGGACACGCTCCTACACACCGCATCCGGGCCGGTTCAAGAAGGGCGCGTTCCATATCGCCGCGCAGGCCGGCGTCCCTGTCATTCCGGTGGTGATCCGCAACGCCGCGGATATCGGCCGGCGCGATTCGATGATCGCGCGGCGCGGCACGGTCGATGTGACGATACTGCCGCCGATCACCGTCGCCGATCCGGCCGGTCTCGACGAGACCGTGGCCGAGGTTCGGCGGCGCTACCTGGACACGTTGCTCGGCCGGCCTTCCGGCGGCTCGTCAGAGAGCGCGCCCGAACAACAGCTTCCACGGCATGAGGGCTGATTCCAGCTGCACCGACAGGCTCATCTTGGAGGCTCCGAGCGTCCGCTCCTCGAAGCGGATCGGCACCTCGGCGATATCGATCCCCTGCTTCTTGGTCCGGTAGTTCATCTCGACCTGGAACGAGTAGCCGTTGCTGCGGATCGAACCGATCTCGATGGCCCGGAGGGTATCGGCCTCCCACGCCTTGAATCCGGCGGTGGCGTCCTTGATACCGAGCCGCAGGATCGCGTTGACGTAGAAGTTCGCCCAGGCCGAGAGCGCCTTGCGGTACCACTTCCACTCCGCGGCCGTCGAACCTCCCGGTACGTAGCGCGATCCCAGCACCACCCCGGTACCCGGCCGTTTCAGCTCTTCGAGCATGGCCGGAATGACCTCGGCGGGATGGGACAGGTCGGCATCCATCTGGATCACCACCTCGGCGCCCTCGTCGAGAGCACGGGTGATACCCGCGATATAGGCGCGGCCCAGACCGTCCTTCTCGGTGCGGTGCAGTACCGACACCACGTTCGGCAGCTCCAGGGCCAGTTTGTCCGCCACCTCACCGGTTCCGTCCGGTGAGTTGTCGTCCACCACCAGGACGTGCAGGCCGGGCACGGGCAGCGCTGTGAGCCGCTCCACCGCAACCGGCAGATTGTCCCGCTCGTTGTAGGTCGGCACAACAACGGTAACCCTCAAGGGTCGCCCTCCCTGCTCACCTGGTTTCGCCCGTCAGCCGGTCCACGGGCCGCGAGCTTCGCTACGTATTACCCGTGAACGGTAGCCCAACCGCCGACCCCGGGCTGCAGCGCACCGGTCATAGCTGCCGAAACCGGGGCGACCCGGGCATACGCGCTGCTCAATCCCCTTCGCGCCAGGAGCGATCGGCCGCATCCTGAGCGGCGTTGCGCTGCCGCACGATCTCGAGCGCGCGCTCGGCGGTCGCACGATCCGGATAGGGACCCATCCGGTCGCGGAACCAGCACTGGAGACCACGCTCGGCGCGCCGATGTTTCAAGCAGTAGTACCACCGTTCGGCCATACCCCCAGCATTCCATCCACACCGGGTCCGAACGAGCAGAAACCCCCCGATCCGGCGGATCAGGGGGTCGGTATTGTGGCCAGGGCCGGGATCGAACCGGCGACCTTTCGCTTTTCAGGCGAACGCTCGTACCAACTGAGCTACCTGGCCGCAGGCACCCGGAACGAATGCCATCCGATGGAGCCGGATTTCTCCGGCATCCACTGGCGACCCTGACGGGACTCGAACCCGCGACCTCCGCCGTGACAGGGCGGCGCGCTAACCAACTGCGCCACAGGGCCTTGCTGTGTGCAACCTATTCTCATAGGTCGTACCCCCTACGGGATTCGAACCCGCGCTACCGCCTTGAAAGGGCGGCGTCCTAGGCCGCTAGACGAAGGGGGCTCGTCCCGGATTTCTCCGGACCGGCTTTTCAACGGCTATCCGTTGGGAGCTCGCATAGCTTATGACACGGTGGAGTAGATTCCCAAATCCGCTGGTCAGGCGGGCGAACCCAGTTCTTCCAAACGTGCGCTCGCCCGCCAGCCCTGCTGCTGCCGGAAGGTTTCGGTCCATCCGGTGGTGCAGCAGGCCTGCACCACCATCTCCAGCGATTCCCGGAACCGGGTGCGGAGATCGGGGCCACCCTGGTGCGCGTCGACCATGTAGCGCTGACCGATGAGCGCGCCGGCGAGCGTCCGGGTGAACCGATCGGGGTCGGTATCCGGACGTAGCTGCTCCTTCTCGATCGCACCGACGGTCAGGGTCCGGATGGCCGAGGCGAGCATCCGGCAGCCGCCGCGCCCCTGGCGCTGGAAACCGGGATCGATCACCAGACGGAATTCGGCCTGCACGATGATGTCGTGTTCCAGTCGCAGCGCCAGCTCGTCCAGGACGCCGTGCAGAATATCGAGCGGGCCCAGTTCGGTGCGGAGCAACCAGCGATCGATGGTGAGCCCGTACCGCTCGATCGCCGAATCGAGTACGGCCCGCGCCAGGTCTTCCTTCGAATCGAAATGGAAGTACATGGCGCCCTTGGTCGCTCGTGACCCTTCCAGAATACGGTTGAGCGAAGCCGCGGCGTAGCCGCTCTTCCCGAACTCAACGGCGGCGGACCGGATAATCGCTGCCCGTGTCCGACGGGCCCGCTCTTGCTGCCGTGCCATGCTCGAAACGCCTCCGAAGCCTTGTGCAATCCGCCGGGTTTTTCCTGCGGAATGCCCGCGACCGATCAGCTGCCTTGGACGGTGGCCGAAGTCGCGAACTTATCCTGTTGTGCATAATCCGACTTTTGGTCGGTTTTAATGCCCTGTCTCAAACTTTCGGTACGAAAACCCAGCGGGAAAAGAAACACACCGGCTGGTATAATTCGATCGCCCGGGTGCGCCGCAGGGGGTGCGCATCCGGGCATTCCGTTGCGCTCTACCTCGTCCCCGATCCGCCTCCCGCAGCATCGACTGGCGTGACACCCCGAATTCGCCGAATTGTCACGGTACTCGGAATCTCGTACCGGCACCCGGTAATCCGAGGTCGCCGGGCATCGGATCGGTACCCGGATCCACTACCCGCGATATGCGGCACGCGGCACGAACGGACACAGCGGTCCCCCTGGCAGTGCTGGATATTCATCACCGGACCGGTAGTCGCCGGAACTCAGCCGTCCGCTCCCGCGCCGCGACCCGATCCGCCACACTCGACAGCGATGACGAACCGGCCGTAACACGGGAAAAGCGACCCTGGAACCCGCCCCCGGGGGCAAGCCGCCTTTACCGATCCAAAGGCATTGGTATCCAACATATTTGAATCGTATCGTGCCGCCCGTTGTATCAACAATGCCCCGGGTACCGCGATTCGGAACCCGAAAGTATGGTTCCGGGTGCCGTCGGAGGCCGGCACCTGCCTCTCGGGCATCTCCCACCTCGCCCGATGCCGGAGACGCCGGCCGGGCGCCCCGGCAGGCCACCGCTGCCGCCGAGTGACAGAAAGCACCAGCGTGGCGGCCCGATTACGAGAAAGCCCGGTCATCCCATTACACTTGCGCCCGCGCCCCTATAGCTCAGTTGGTAGAGCTACGGACTTTTAATCCGCAGGTCCCAGGTTCGAGCCCTGGTGGGGGCACCGTTTCGGGCGCCCGGCCGGCAGGCCGGGGCACCCGATCTTCTCCGGCCCCTTCCAAGCGCCCACCTGTGAACTCCCCCAGGTTCGTGCCGCGATTCCTGTGACCGATGCCGAGGCGTCCGCGCCTCGCAGCCCGGCCCCCGCCCCGGCTCGCGTGGACGTCGGCGGCGTTCCGCCGAGCAGCGTGACCGGCGGCTATACCGCATTTTCGCCGCGCGGCGCCCCGCTGTTCCGCTGTGGAACTTCCCACCGGCGGTAACGTGATCCGGTGACCATTCGATAATTCCGTGACCGGGTTCCGGGTCATACACTCGAGGCCGACCGCCCGTGACAGAAACACGTGCCACCATGCACTCTTTCTCGGTCGGATGCGTTTCGCATCACACCTACGGTGCCGTAAGGTAGGGCCGCATCGGCAACGGTCTACAACAGGTGACCCGCACGAACGCAACATATGAAGGGCTTGATCACATGGCAAGGGATCTGACTCAACTCGAGCTGCTCACAGAGTTGGAGCCGGTTGCCGAGCAGAACGTCAACCGGCACCTCTCCTTGGCAAAAGAGTGGCATCCGCACGACTACGTCCCGTGGGACGAGGGTCGCAACTTCGCCGCGATGGGCGGACAGGATTGGGACCCCGAACAATCCAAGCTCAGCGAGGTCGCCAAGGCGGCCATGATCACCAACCTGCTCACCGAGGACAACCTGCCCTCCTACCACCGCGAGATCGCCGAGAACTTCTCGCAGGACGGGGCCTGGGGCACCTGGGTCGGCCGGTGGACCGCCGAGGAGAACCGCCACGGCATCGCGATGCGCGACTACCTGGTGGTCACCCGCGGCGTCGATCCGGTCGCGCTCGAGCAGGCGCGCATGGTTCATATGACCAACGGTTTCGCCTCCCCCGCCGAAGCCGACGCCGGGTTCCTGCACTCGGTCGCGTACGTGACGTTCCAGGAACTGGCCACCCGCGTCTCACATCGCAATACCGGCAAGGTCTGCGACGACGCGATCGCCGACCGGATGCTGCAGCGCATCGCGGCCGACGAGAACCTGCACATGATCTTCTACCGCAATATGTGCGGAGCGGCCCTGGACCTGTGCCCGGACCAGGCGCTGGACGCCATCACCCTGATTCTGGAGAACTTCCAGATGCCGGGCGCCGGTATGCCGAATTTCCGGCGCAACGGTGTGCTGATGGCCAAGCACGGAATCTACGATCTGCGCCAGCACCTCGAAGAGGTCGTGCAGCCGGTCCTCAAGAAATGGGACATCTTCGGACGCAGTGATTTCACCGCCCACGGCGAGGAGACCCGGGAGCGGCTCGGCAATTTCCTGGACAAGCTGTCCAAGGACGTCGTCAAGTTCGAGGAACAGCGCGACAAGATGCTCGCCCGTGAGGCGGCCAAGCGCGAAAAGCAGCTCGCCTCCGTCAACGCCTGATCGGGCCCACTGGGGCGAACACGAGAAGCCGCCGGGATTCGTCCCGGCGGCTTCTGTATATCCGGCTGCCCGTGTCCGGGCAGACGATCGCGATCACTTTATCGGCAGTGCGCCGTCGACCCCGCCGACGTCGGTGATCTGCCACCCGGCGTTCTCGTCCACACTGACGGTGTAGGTGACGGTGGTCTGGGCACCATCCGGATTCTGGGCATTGGTCGAGGTCACATCGACGAATACATTCACCTGGTAGACGCCGTCCTGCTCCGACATCACCTTGGCGGCGATGGGCTGCGCGGTCGAGGTCCACTGCAACGGCACCAGGATCTGCTCGAGTTCGGGCGCCGTTTCGTCGAACTTGCCCCCCAGCTGCGGGGTGGTGTTCTTCTTCAGCCCGGCGATCCACGCGTCCAGATCGCGGAAGTTCACCGTGGCCGCGCCGACCGCGTAGTCGGTGGCCACCTGTTCGGCCTGCCGGTCGTCGGCCGCCTGCTGGTCGCGGTCGGCCAGATCGCCGCGTGCTGTGAAGTAGAGGACGGCGAACACCACCGCGAGGGCGGCCAGACCGAGTACGAGCGCTCCCCGCACCAGGGTGGATACGCGGATGGACACCGTGCCCGCCCGGCCGGCGGCGGCCACCGGAGCGCCGGACGTGGAATCGCTTCCGCCCGCCGGGGTGGCCGCGGTGTCACGTTGGTCGCGGCCGGTGTCTTCGGTGTTCTCGGCCATGCTGGTCCCGTCCTCTTCCACTCGTATTCGGGCTGCCCGCACCCACCCGTGTCCAGCGGAAACGGGCAGCGGGCGAACCGGCGCACCCGAGGCTAGCGCCGCCGGGTGAGGCACCCGATAGTGACCCCCACCCGTTCCACAGGGAAAATAGGTTCTCGTGCAGGCAGAAGTGGAACAGGAGACAGGTTTGCGGATCGGCCCCTACCCGGTCGATCCGCCGGTGGTCCTCGCCCCGATGGCCGGGATCACGAATCTGGCCTTCCGCAAACTCTGCCGGGAGTTCGGCAGTTCGTCGGCGATCTACGTCTGCGAGATGATCACCGCCCGCGCGGTGGTGGAACGCAACGACAAGACGCTGCACATGATGTCCTTCGACGAGGGCGAATCGCCCCGCTCGATGCAGCTGTACGGCGTGGATCCGAAAACCCTGGGCGAGGCCGTGCGCATCATCGTCGGCGAGGGCTGGGCCGACCATATCGATATGAACCTCGGCTGCCCCGTCCCCAAGGTCACCCGGCTGGGCGGCGGTGCCGCGTTGCCCTATAAACGCAATCTCTTCGCCTCGATCGTCCGGGAGATGGTGCGGGCCGCCGAACCGGCGGGTGTGCCGGTCACCATGAAATTCCGGATCGGCATCGACGACGAGCACCGCACCTACCTCGATACCGGCCGGATCGCCGAGGCCGAGGGCGCCGCCGCGGTATCCCTGCACGCGCGGACCGCCGCCCAGCGCTACTCGGGCACCGCCGACTGGTCGGCCATCGCCCGGCTGAAGGAAGCCGTCACCACCATCCCCGTCCTCGGCAACGGGGATATCTTCTCGGCCGGCGACGGCGTGGCGATGATGGCACAGACCGGATGCGACGGTGTGGTGGTGGGCCGCGGCTGCCTGGGCCGGCCCTGGTTGTTCGGGGAACTGAGCGCGGCGCTGCGCGGTGAGCCCGCACCGGTACCGCCGGACCTCGGCGAGGTCGGGAAGATCCTGGCCCGCCACGCGGGACTGCTCGCCGAACACCACGGCGAGGACAAGGGCATGCGCGATCTGCGCAAACATATGGCCTGGTATTTCATGGGCTTCCCGCTCGGGGCAGACCTGCGCCGCAGCTTCGCGACGGTGTCCACGCTGGCCGAACTGGACGGGCTGATCGCGCAGCTCGATCCCGCCGTTCCTTTTCCGAAGGACGCCGAGGGCCCGCGGGGCCGGCAGGGTTCCCCGGGCAAGGTCGCGCTGCCGCACGGCTGGCTCGACGATCCCGACGACGCGGCGGTGCCGACCGCGGCCGATGTGATGCACAGCGGCGGCTGATCTCTTCGACACGCCGGTGCACCTGCACCGACACGCCGAATACCACGTGAAAGCATAATCACAGGCAACTTTCCAGCATCACCTTTGTCACAGCCCTTCACGTAATGTCCGAGTGGCCCTCAGTGGCGGAATCGTTATCATTGCGGAATCCCGCGCAGCCTTTCGAGCACGGCTGTGACGGCAGGAGTTGCGGAAAAGCGAGGTTCATCAGTTGGGTGACGATCGGCACGGGCGTTCTTCAGGGCCCGGAGGTCGCGCACCGTGGGAGCGGTATCCCGCGGCGGAGTCCCCCGATATGGACGGCGCGCATGGGGCCCGGCGGCAACGACAGCCGGAAACGCCGGAGAATCCGGCTCCGCTGACGGTTCAGGATCTGGTCGACCGCGTCGACAGCGAACGCACCGTCCGGCGACGCGAAGGCGACTCGGGCCGGCACACGGCGCCCGCGAGCCCACCACCACAGCCTCCCGCTCCAGCACAGCAATCGCCCGGCCGGCCGCCGGGCCCGCCGCCACGCGGTGAACAACGGGGCAGACCGGCGCCCGGCCCCGATGCCGCACCCGGTCGGCCGAACCGGCCGGCGCCCGGCCCCGGCCCTGGCCGCCCCCCGGCCGCGGGCCCGCCCCCGACCGGGGGAACTCCGGCACAACCCGGTCCCGGGCCACGTCCTCCCGGGCCGCCGCCCGGGTCGGCGCCGCCCGGCGGTCCGGGTCCACGCCGCCCACAGCCCCCCGCCGGCCGGACCGCACCACCGCCGCCGCAACAACGCGGTGCCGAGCAACAACCTCCCCCGCCGCGTCCCAGCGGTGGCCGCCCCGCCGACGGCCCGCCCGCGGCAACCGGGGCACGGCCGGCCGCCGAGAACCGGCCCCCGGCCGTTCCGCCCCCCGGCCCGGCGCCGGCGGCCCCCGGCAAACGCCCCCCGACCGGACAGCGGCCGGCCGCGGTTCCACCCGCGGACCCCGAGGCGACCACGGCCGTTCCACAACCGCCCGCACCGGCTCGCGGTGGCCCGCGGCCGGATAACGAGCCGGGCCGTAAACGCTCCCGGCAATCGCGCAGCACACCCGGCCGCGGTAACAAGGCCGCCGCGGTGGCGGCACCGGGCGCCGAGGTCACCGATGTGATGGATCCGATCGGCGACGACGACCGGATCAACGGCCGCACCGATACCGGCGGCTGGCCGACCTCCGAGCCCGCCGGCCCGGAAACGGTCGGGAAACCGAAACGGGCCGCGAAGCCTCCGTCGCGCGGTAACCGGCGGCTACGTATCGCCGGCCGCGCCACCGTCGCGTTCTTCTCGGTACTGGCACTGCTCATCACCGGCGGCGGCTGGAGCTACCTGCGCGCCACGAACAACGGTTTCACCCAGGTCTCCGCGCTCGCCGAGAACGAAGACGATGTGATCGATGCCGGCGCCCAGCTCGGCGACGAGAACTATCTGATCGTCGGTACCGATACCCGCGCCGGCGTCAACGGCGATATCGGTGCGGGCACTGTCGAAGACGCCGAAGGCGCTCGTGCCGATACGACGATGCTGGTGCACATCCCCCAGAATCGTCAGCGCGTGGTGGTCGTTTCCTTCCCACGCGACCTGGATGTCACCCGCCCCGAGTGCTACGGCTGGGACAACGAGAAACCCGGATACACCGAACAGCTCTTCGACTCGGCCATGGGCGACAAGCTCAACGCCGTCTACAACCTCGGCGGTCCCCGATGCCTGCTGTCCACGATCCAGCGGCTGACCGGTAGCTCGATCAATCACTTCATCGGTATCGACTTCGCCGGGTTCGAACGGATGGTCGATATGCTGAACGGGGTCGAGGTCTGCAGTACCGGCCCACTCGAGGACGGGACGCTGGGGACCATCCTCCCGGCCGCGGGCACACAGCGGATCGACGGCAAGACCGCCCTGAACTATGTTCGCGCCCGCCATGTCTATGGTGAGGAGCGCAGCGACTACGACCGGATCAACCGGCAACAGAGGTTCTTGGCCTCACTGCTGCGTGGTGCGCTCTCCAGCAAGATGCTGCTGGACCCGGGCAAGCTGAACGGGTTCATCAAGGCGTTCCGCGATGCGACCTTCGTCGACAATGTGGAATCGAACGATCTCCTGACGCTGGGCAAATCGCTGCAGGATCTGGAGTCCGGTGCGGTGACATTCCTGACCGTCCCCACCGCGGGCACCAATTCGTACGGCAACGAGATACCACGGACTTCCGATATCCAGGCCATCTTCCGCGCCATCCGCGATGATCAGCCGCTGCCGGGTGAGAAGACCGCACCCGCGCCGCCGCCGACCTCGGAAGCACCCGTTCCGCCCACGCTCACCGCCGTGGATCCGAGCACCTTGTCCCTGCTGGTTTCCAACGGCTCGGGTATTGCCGGCCTGGCCAGGACCACGGCCAGTCAGCTGGCGAATGTGGGCTTCAACATCTACAACGCCGACAACTACACCGAAGGCAATTCCCCGGAAACCAAGGTCCGATATTCCCCGGGCCACGAGGCCGAAGCGGCGACGGTCGCGAGTTCGGTGCCCGGAGCGACCATGGAACTGGATGAATCGCTGGACAGTATCGTCGAATTGGTACTGGGCGAGGACTATCAGCAGATAGTGAACGAGCCGACGCTGGTCGGTGACCCGATCACGGATGTCGGGCCGGCGGTTTCCGCGCCGGTAGAACTGCCGGAGGACCTCGAGCATGTCAACGCCGCGGATGACGTGTGCGCATAGAAATGCCCTCGGCGGCCGGATTCCACCGATGCGATCGCCACGGGCAACCGCACGGAAAGCGTGCCGATCGGGTCCCGCGATACCGACAGCCCTGTCGGTATCGACCGAAAGCCGCCCCACTCATTAACCGCCTGTTGGTGACTTGGTCAGGGTCAGCAACTAATCTCTAGCCATGCGTGTCATCTACAACGAGCAAATGGCCGACCTCGCCCACCTGCTGGGCGAAATGGCCGAGCTTGCCGGTTCGGCCATGGATCGTGCCACGCAGGCTCTGCTCCAGGCCGATCTGCCGCTGGCCGAGCAGGTCATCAGCGAAGGCGATCGCATCGCCGAGATGATCGCCGACGCGGAAGAGAAGTCCTTCGCGCTGCTCGCGCTGCAGGCCCCGGTCGCCGGCGATCTCCGCCAGGTGGTCAGTGCCATCCAGATCGTCAACGACGTCAACCGGATGGGCACGCTCGCCCTGCATGTGGCCAAGGTGGCCCGTCGCAGGCATCCGAACCACGCCCTGCCCGAGGCCGTGAACGGGTATTTCGCCGAAATGGGCCGGATCGCGGTCAGCATGGGCGAAGGCGCCAAGGAAGTGCTGGACTCCCGCGATCCCGAACGCGCGGCGCAACTGAACCAGGACGACGAGGCGATGGACGATCTGCATCGCCACCTGTTCACGCTGCTGATGGACCGGGAATGGAAGTACGGGGTGGCGTCGGCCGTCGATGTCACCCTGCTCGGCCGCTACTACGAGCGGTTCGCCGACCACGCGGTGGAGATCGGCCGCCGGGTCATCTTCCTGGTGACGGGCGAACTGCCCGCGGATACCGATACCGAGAGCTGAGCCGCAGCTGCTCGAGACGATGGAATGTGGTCCGGGAAATTTCCCGGACCACATTTCTGTGGGCAACCAGTGAGTGACTCAACTACCTGTTACGTGGCTGGTAAAGCGAAGCCGTAACCGCCCGGTTCAGAAACCACGATCTCCGCAACACCTCAGAATTTCTGGGTGTTGCGGAGATCGCTCAACCCGCGTGATATCAGGCGGGGCCGATTATTGGAATCGAGTTACGTGCCGACGAATTGCCAGTTGTCGACAAACGTACTTTCGACCGGTGTGCTAGCTGGTCACCCGCCATTCGTACCGGCCCTGGCCATACGAGAAGCAAATCCACTTCGATCCGCCCTCATGGCGAATGTTGCCGACCGTGTACTCGTTGCACGGGTCCGGCGGCACAGCCGGAGCCTGCGGAGCCAGCAGCGTCGTCGTCAGAATCGCGGCCACCCCGAGCAATCCACTGGTGAGTAGACGAATTGCCATCACGAAACCTCTTTCGCTCGAACAAAATGCGCAGAGGTCATGCCATTGGTCATGTCATTTTCTCCCCCCCGCCTCGTCCAGGGTATCGAATCATGTTGGAAGAAACAACAACTCACTTCACATCGTCTCCGACGGCAGGTTCGGTGGCCGCCACCGGCTCGGTGACGACACCGGTACACGGCCGGTCCCACGCGGACAGAGAAGCCCGCGGGAATCGTTCCCGCGGGCTTTCTCGTCGGCGGTGCTGCCGGTGACTCAGCCGAACCGGCCGGAGATGTAATCCTCGGTGGCCTTCTCACCGGGGTTGGAGAAGATCTTCTCGGTATCGTCGATCTCCACCAGCCGGCCCGGCTTGCCCTGGGCCTCCAGGTTGAAGAAGCCGGTCTTATCGCTCACCCGCGCCGCCTGCTGCATGTTGTGGGTGACGATGACGATCGTGTATTCCTTCTTCAGCTCGGTGATGAGGTCCTCGATCGCCAGCGTGGAGATCGGGTCCAGCGCCGAACAGGGCTCGTCCATCAGCAGCACATCGGGTGAGACCGCGATGGCACGGGCGATGCAGAGCCGCTGCTGCTGACCACCGGAAAGACCGCCGCCGGGCTTGTCCAAGCGGTCCTTCACCTCGTTCCAGAGGTTGGCGCCGCGCAGCGAGCGCTCGGCGACCTCGTCGAGTTCGCCCTTGTTGCGCATGCCCTGCAGTTTGAGCCCGGCCACCACATTGTCGCGAATGGACATGGTGGGGAACGGGTTCGGCCGCTGGAACACCATGCCGATGGTGCGGCGCACGCCCACCGGATCGACCTGCGAGGCGTAGATGTCCTCGCCGTCGAGCATGACCGAACCCGAAACGCTGGCGTTCGGGGTCACCTCGTGCATCCGGTTCAGCGACCGCAGCACGGTGGACTTACCGCAGCCCGACGGTCCGATGAAGGCGGTCACGCTGCGCGGCAGGACGTTCAGCGAGACATCGGCGACGGCGTGGAACTTGCCGTAGAAGATGTTCAGTTCTTTGATGTCGATGCGCTTGGCCATCTATTTTCCGTTTCCGCCTTATCGGTTCCGCATCAGGAACTTGTTGACACCCGCGGCCGCGAGATACAGCAGTGCGATCAGCAGGATGAGGGTGAGCGCGGCGCCCCACACCCGCTGCCGGCCCGCGTCCTCCGCGTTCGCCAGTTCCTGGTAGATCAGCAGCGGCAGCGAGGCCATATTGCCGTCGAAGATGTTCATATTGATCGACTTGCTGTAGCCGACCAGCACCAGCACCGGCGCCGTCTCGCCCATGACCCGGGCCAGCGCGAGCAGGATGCCGGAGATCATGCCGGGCAGGGCGGTCGGGATGACGATCTTCAGGATCGTCTTCCACTTCGGGATACCGAGCGCGTAGGACGCCTCGCGCAACTCGTCGGGGACGAGTTTGAGCATTTCCTCGGTATTGCGCACGACCACCGGCAACATCAGCAGCACCAGGGCCAGCGCCACCGCGAACGAGCTCTGCGGGAAGCCGAGGGTCGCGATCCACAGCGCGAAGATGAACAGCGCGGCCACGATCGAGGGCACACCGGCCAGGATGTCGACCATGAAGGTCGTGACCTTGGCGAACCGGCCGGTGCCGTATTCGATGAGGTAGACCGCCGCCATGATGCCCAGCGGCACCGCGATCACGGCCGCCACCGCGGACTGCACGATGGTGCCGTAGATGGCGTGGTAGACACCGCCGCCGGTCTGGTCGGGAAGGACGCCCTTCTGCGAGTTCTGCCACCAGTCCAGCGAGAGGATGGCCTCGAAGCCGTTGATGAGCACCATCCCCAGCACCCAGCCCAGGGGCACGAGCGCGATGAGGAAGCACAGGGCGAACAGGACGGTGGCGATATTGTTCTTGATCCGCCGCCCGGTGCTCACCTGACGGAAGGTGGGCGCCTTGATCGGCTGATTGAACTTCGTCAGGGTGGTCATCAGCCGTTCACCTTTCCGCCCGCCGCGAACCGGGCCAGCGCGTTGACGACGAAGGTCAGCGCGAAGAGCACGAAGCCCGCCGCGATATACGCGCCCGTCGGCAGCGGCGCGCTGAACTCGGCGGCGGCCGAAGCGATCTTGGAGGCGAAGGTGAAGCCACCGTCGAACAACGACCAGTTGCCCGCGTCCGCCGAGGTCTTCAGGATGAGCAGCACGGCGATGGTCTCACCGAGAGCGCGGCCCAGACCGAGCATGGATCCGGCGATGACACCGCTGCGCCCGTAGGGCAGCACGGTCATGCGCACGACCTCCCATTTGGTGGCGCCCAGCGCCTGGGCGGCCTCGATATGGGAAACCGGCGTGAGCGCGAACACTTCCCGCGCGACCGAGGTGATGATCGGCAGGATCATCACCGCGAGCACGACGCCCGCGGTGAAGATCGTGCCGCCGCCGGCGATCGAGACATTGCCGTCGGAGAAGAGGAAGAACCAGCCCAGGTTCTCGTTGAGGAATTCCTGGATGGGCTTCAGATACGCGGCCAGTACCAGCAGGCCCCACAGGCCGTAGACGATCGAGGGCACCGCGGCCAGCAGATCGGTCAGCATGGAGAAGGGGCGCGCCAGCTGCTTGGGCGCGTACCGGGTGAGGAACAGCGCGATACCGACGCCGATCGGGACCGCGATGATCAGCGCGAACGCGGAGCTCAACACCGTCACCATGAACAGGTCACGGATGCCGAAGCGGAGATTACCGGCATCGCCGGTGTTGAACTCCGTACTGGTGAAAAAGTTCACCTGGTCAGCCCGGAGCGAAGGCACCGCACGAATCAGCAGGAACAGGGCGATCAGCGCGATGGAGGCGACGATGATCGCCGCGGCGGCCGTGGCCAGTGATTTGAAGATCACCTCGGCCCGCCGCCCGCTGCCCTTGCTCTCACCACCTAGCGGCGGTTTGCTCGGATGGCTCGACATTGTTGCGGGCACTCCTGCCTTCGGCAGGCCCGTCCCACCGGACGAGCCCGCCGAGGCTACCTCAGGGTTGACTGTCATATTCGCGCTATCAGGAGATGGCGTTGATCGCCGTGGTCAGCTTGGTCTTGAACTGCTCCGGGATCGGCACGTATCCGTTGTCCTCCAGGCCGTCCTGGCCGTTGCTGATCGCCGAGCTGAGGAAGGCCTTGACCGCGGTCGCGACCTCTCCGTCTGCGTACTTCGAGCACACGATCTCATAGGTCGGCAGGATGATCGGGTAGGCGCCGGTCTCGGTGGGCTTGTAGAACGACGAGGTGTCGAGCACCAGATCGTTGCCCTCGCCCTTGATCTTCACACCGTCGATCGCCTTACCGGCGGTTTCGGAGGTGAGTTCGACCGGCTCCGGGCCCGCGGAGGTGATGACCCGGGTCACCGACAGGTTCTGCGCCTTGGCGAACGACCACTCGTTGTAGGAGATGGAGTTGGGGGTGGACTTGACCGCGGCCGAGGTGCCCTCGTTGCCCTTGGCGCCCTCGCCGACTCCGCCGTTGAAGACCTTGCCGGCTTCCTTGCCCCACGCGCCGTCGGAGGCGGCATCCAAGTAGAGCTGCAGGTTATCGGTGGTGCCCGACTCGTCGGACCGGTAGATGACCTTGATCGGCTCCGCCGGCAGCTGCGCGTCCGGGTTCAGCGCCTTGATCTCGGGCGCGTCCCAGGTCTTGATCGCGCCGTTGAAGACCTTGGCCAGGGTCGGGCCGTCGAGCGCGAGATCGGTGACACCGTTGAGGTTGTAGGTGATCGCGATCGGACCGAAGACGGTCGGCAGGTTCCAGGCCGGGGAGGCGCAGCGCTTCTCGGCGTCGGCGACCTCACCCTTCTTCTCGCTCAGCGGGGAGTCGGAGCCGGCGAAGTCGGTCTGGCCACCGAGAAATTCCTTGACGCCCGCGCCCGAACCGCTGGAGGTGTAGTTGAGGGTCTGGCCGTCGCAGTTGGTCTCGAAGGCGGCGGTGAAACGCTCCACGGCGTTCTTCTGGGCCGAGGAGCCGCTGGCCTTGAGGGCCTCCTTGCCACCGCAGGTGACGTCGGCGTTGGCCTCGACACCGCTCGCTCCGGCGTTGTCGTCGCTGCCGCAGGCGGCCAGCGGCAGGGTTACGGCGGCGAGTACACCGACGAGGGCACTGCTGCGCTTGAACTTCACTCCAGTCCTCCGGATACGTCCTACTCGCCCGGTCCCTCACCGGCCCGGGCGCGTGTGGTGGGTGCGGCCGTTCGCGGGGAACTTGCACACCGGGCGGCCCACTGCCGCCTGGAATCAAAGTAGGGCCCGTCGGTAGCCAGCCGGACCAGGGCAAGTGAACGGAGGGTGAACAGGGCGGTGCTGATGTGCCCGTTATGTGTGATGTTTGCCGCGTTGTTACTCATCGCACGCCATTCGGTCCGATTCCGGCCGTGCAACCGGCACCCGGAGCGGCCGGATCGGGCCGCCGTCCCGCAGCCACTCCGGGGCGGTTCGCACCGCGCGCGGACTTCCGGTGACGCGCTCTCCGCGCCACCAGGGACCCTCACTCCGGAGCGGTGTAGGCGATATCGATATGGGCCGGAGCGAAGCCGAGCCGCCGGTACGTGCGGACCGCCGCGGTGTTGTCCGCCTCGGTGTAGAGCAGAACCTCACCCAGCCCCGCATGCCGCAGGTGATGCAGGCCGATCAGCGTGAGCAACCCGCCCAGCCCGCGCCCCTGCGCGGCCGGATCGACACCCACCACATAGACCTCGCCGGCGGGCGGCTTCTCGTCGTGATGAACCTTGGTCCAGTGGAATCCGAGCAACCGCGCCGGATCCTGCGCGTCGAAGGCGAGAAAAAGCCCGTCCGGGTCGAACCACGACTCCGCCCGCCGCTGCGCGAGCTCGTCCTCGCTCCAGCCGCCCTGCTCGGGATGCCAATCGAAGGCCGCATTGTTGACCCGCAGCAATTCCGGATCATCGGCCGGACCGGCATAGGTGCGCACCAGCAGTCCGTCCGGCAGCGCAACCGGCGGTAGCTCCGAATTTGCCAGCTCGCGGCGCATCTGCCACAACTCCCGCGCGGCGACCAGCCCCAGGCGGGTGGCCACCGCCGCCGCGGCGGGCAGTTTCCCGTGCGCCCAGACCCGCGTCCCCGGGCCGCCGGCCGCCAGCGCGGCCGACACCAGGCCGCTGCCGATCCCCCGGCCCCGGAACTCCGGTGCCACGGCCGCCTCCGCCATGGCGGGATGCTCACCGTGCGCCGCGGTCAGGCTCGCGTATCCGGCCACCGACCCCTCGCGCAACGCGAGCAGATGCCGCACCGGCGAGCTCCTGCGCAACGCCAGCAGCGCCTGTTCGGATACCGGGGCCACACCGTCGGTAGCGGCGGCCTTCTCCAGCAGCGTCGTCACCCGGCCGGCCCGATCGTCCGGCACGACATCCGTCCACTCCAGCTCGAAGCCGGCGGTCGCACCCCTGTTCACTGCGCGGTGCCGTTGACCGGCGCCATGGCATCGTCGTCCACGCCGTCCTTGTCTCCATTGGCCGACCGGCCGTCGCCCTCGCCCTTGTTCGACGAGCGCGCGGGCCGTACGGCCTTGTAACCGACATTGCGAACCGTCCCGATCAGCGATTCGTACTCGCTGCCGAGCTTGGCCCGCAACCGCCGCACATGCACATCGACCGTGCGGGTGCCACCGAAGAAGTCGTAACCCCAGACCTCCTGCAACAGCTGCGCGCGGGTGAAGACCCGCCCCGCGTGCTGCGCGAGGTACTTCAGCAACTCGAACTCTTTGTAGGTCAGATCGAGCGGCCTGCCGCGGAGCCGGGCGGTGTAGGTGCCCTCGTCGATCACCAGCTCCCCCAGAGTGATCTTGCCGCTGGCCTCCGGGCTGGCCGCGCCGCCGGTCCGGCCGACCAGCAATCGCAGCCGCGCATCCAGCTCCGCCGGCCCAGTACTGGGCAGCAGAATATCGTCGAGACCCCAATCGGCGTTCACCGCGACCAGGCCACCCTCGGTCAGCACGGCGACCACCGGAACCGACGACCCGGTACTCCCCAGCAGCCGGCACAGCCCACGGGCCGCCGCCAGATCGGAACGGGCGTCCACCAGCGCGATATCGGCAGTACCCGCCTCCAGCAACGACGCCACCTCCGTCGGCGCGGGCCGCACATTGTGCGCGAGCAGCGTCAACGAGGGCAGAACCGATTCCGGATCGGGGTCGGAAGTCAGCAGGAGCAGCTCCACAAGCACTCCTCCCATCTCGTAGCTACGCGAAAGCCAGCGTCGTCGCCGTCGCCACGTTGCTCATCCACAACTGATCCCCGCAAGATTAGCGCTTGTGTCCACGGAAGCGCCTCCGGCACTCGAGGGGGTGTGATGTTGGAGCGGCCCATCCGCGAAGGGGCGGGCTGTGATTTTGGAGCGGCTCCGCCGCTCGAGGGTGGGGCCCCGGGGGCCCGGTTCTTCACTCCCGGC
>NZ_JBSFRU010000066.1:0-22754 GCF_053589395.1 Nocardia sp. NPDC003345 | reverse complement strand
CCCGTAGCTGTGGAGCAGCCACCATCGGACCACACCGTGGAGATCCGGATCGGGATCCTTCGCCGTGTCGTCCTGTCCGTACGGGATCAATCCGGCACGGCCCTGCCGGCCGGTGGGGGTCGGCAGTAGCGGCTGGTCACCACCGGCGGGGTGCGACAGCTGATGAGGGTCACGTACAGGACTTTGCAGTGGGATGCGTTCCTCGCCGGGGCCGAGGGCGGCGAGTTCGGAGCATCGCGCCGTGGCGGCGGTCAGCCCGTGAGATACCGCACCACCCGATCCATCAGTACCGCACACCCCGCGGCCGGCAGCAGCAGGATCGGGACGGCCACCAGGCGCAGGATCCGATCGGCGTCGGCGGCGAAGGCCGTCGCCGCTTCGACGCACAACGCGATGAAGACGACTCCGGCCAGCAACCCGAGAGCCCAGACCGCGTCGGGCCGAGACAGCCACGGGTATACGGCGGCGAGCAGTCCGCCCGCCGTGATCGCGGCCACCGCGGCCACCGGCAGGCGGGTCAGCGCATAGTCCCATTGCGCGGTTCGTTCCCCGGTATCCCGACGCACCCATGCGACGAACACCAGAACATGAGCGAGTCCGGCTGCCGCTGCGGCGGTCACGACCACGAGGTATCCCGCGGTAGTCGCGGTGGCGCCGCGATCGACGGTGATCAGCGCCTGACCGGCGAACCCTAGGGCGATCCCGCCCAGCAGCACCAGGAACGCGAGCACCGCCGCAGGCGCCCGCACCCGCTGCCGCAATTCTCCCTCGGGCACCCGGCGTCCGACCCTGCGCAACCACTGCACACAGCCCGTGGTCAGCGCGCCCAGCGTCACCGCGCCGACGACCCGCACGGTCGCGGAGCCGGTGAACAGCGACGTCAGCAGGACCAGCGCCGCCCAGAACCAGAACCACCCCACCGTCGTCAGCAGAGCCCGCCACACGTATTCCGCCGTCGACCGCAGCGCCGCCGGCCCCTCGGGTTCGGCACCGACCCACGCACGGATCGTCCGCAGGGGCGGGAGGTCCGGCCCGTCCCCCGAGAACGAGGCCAGGACCGTCTGCGCACCGGATTCACGCAGATACGAATCGGGCGCCGCGTAGTTGTGGGCGAGAGCCAGTGAACGCAGCGCCCTGGCCCGCATCGCCCGGCTGCGTTTCGGATTCCGTTCGACCACCAGGGCGAGCACCAGCTGGGCCGCCGGATCGAACGGCGCCAGCTCGGCCGCGTACGAGGCGTAGTGGACGGCCGATTCGGGCCTGCCCAGGGCATCGCACAGCAGGGCCCGCACGATCCACGCCTCCGGCGACCGGGAATCGGCGCGAATCGCCGCCACCACCGTTTTCTCCGCCGCGGCGTGGTCGCCGAGCAGGAGTTCGAGCTCCGCTGCCCGGGTCAGCAGCGGGGCGTGCCCCGGTGCCGAATCGAGCGCCGCGCGCACGGCCCGCTGGGCGCGGTCGGCCCGACCTCGATCCAGTTCCGTCACCGAACACGCCAGCGCTACCGCCGCCCGATCCATCGCTGTCCTCCCCCGGGTATTCGCGAAAGCTGTATCGCCGTCTCGGCTCAGCCGCCGGTGAGCCTGCCCACCTGCGGGGGCAGATCCCGCGAACGGCGATACGGTCCGGCGACCGAGGCGGCGAACGGGCGGGCGAGCAGCGAACGCGCGACCGCATCGACCTCGTCGGAGGTGACGGCGTCGATCCGGGCCAGCGTCTCCGAGACCGAGCGGTGGTTACCGTAGCTGAGTTCGCTGCGGCCGATCCGGTTCATCCGGGACGCCGAATCCTCCAGCCCCAGCACGAGACCGCCACGTAGCGACCCCTTCGCGCGGGCACATTCGGCGTCGGTGATGCCGTCGGCGGCGACTTCTTCCAGCACGCCCCGGGCCAGCGCGGTCACCTCGTTCAGGTTCTCCGGCTGGCAGCCGAGATACACCGAGAACGCACCGGTATCGGCGAAGGTGTCCACACTCGAATACACCGAATAGGCCAGACCGCGTTCCTCCCGGATCCGCTGGAACAGCCGCGAACTCAGCCCACCGCCGATCACGGTGTTCAGCACCGACAGCGGCCAGCGCATCTGCCCCTCGTGCCGGCCGTAGGCACGGACCCCGAAGACCAGATGCGCCTGTTCGCTGTCGCGGTGGCTCCAGCTCAGCTCCGGGGCGCTGCGGGTCCGGAAGCGGCCCTCCCGGCGCGGCGCCGGCAGCGCGGCGGGGTCGAGCCGGTCGGAAACCGCCCGGAGCACCAATTCCACGGTGTGCTCGTGCTCGATGTTCCCGGCGACCGCCACCACCATCCGGTCTGGGGTATAGCGGCGCTGATGGAACGACCGCAACTGCCCCGCGCGCATCCCCTCGATGGATTCGACGGAACCGATGATGGGCCGGCCGATGGGATGGTCACCGAACAGGGCGGTGAGGAACGCGTCGCCGACCAGATCCTCCGGATCGTCGTCGCGCATCGCGATCTCCTCGAGCACCACCTGGCGCTCGACATCGACGTCCACCGCGCGGCACAGCCCGTTGAGCACCACATCGGTGACCAGATCCACCGCCAGCGGCAGATCCTCGTCCACGACATGCGCGTAATAGCAGGTCTGCTCCTTGGCGGTGAACGCGTTGAGTTCACCGCCGACGGCGTCCATGGCCTCGGCGATATCCAGCGCCGACCGGGTGGGCGTGGCCTTGAACAGCAGATGCTCCAGGAAATGCGCGGCACCGGCCACGGTCGGTCCCTCGTCCCGGGACCCGACCCCGACCCACACCCCGACGGATGCCGACCGCACCCCCGGGACCTGTTCGGTCACCACGCGCAGACCGCCGGGCAGGACGGTGCGCCGCACCCCGTTGTCGATATCGACCGTTTCGCCGATCCGCCACTGCGATGACGAACCCCCCTGGCCGCTCGGGCGCAGGGGGGCCGTCGTTTTCTGCTCCGTCACACAGACCAGTACTACTCGGTCGCCGCGGCGTCCGCAGCGGCGGGAGCGTCGTCGGTCTTCTCCTCGGCGCTCTCGTCGACCGGAACCAGCGAGATCTTGCCGCGGTTGTCGATATCGGCGATCTCGACCCGCAGTTTGTCGCCGACGTTCACCACGTCCTCCACCTTGGCGACGCGCTTGCCGTTGCCGAGCTTGGAGATGTGGACCAGGCCGTCGCGGCCCGGCAGCAGCGAGACGAACGCGCCGAAGGCGGTGGTCTTGACCACGGTGCCCAGGAAACGCTCGCCCACCTTGGGCAGCTGCGGGTTGGCGATGGCGTTGATCGCGTCGATCGCGGCCTGCGCGGACGGTCCGTCGGTGGCCCCGACGAACACGGTGCCGTCGTCCTCGATGGAGATGTTGGCGCCGGTGTCCTCGGTGATCTGGTTGATGACCTTGCCCTTGGGCCCGATCACCTCGCCGATCTTGTCGACCGGGATCTTGATCGCGGTGACCCGCGGCGCGTACGGGCTCATCTCGTCCGGGCTGGCGATGGCCTCGGCCATCACGTCCAGGATGGTGGTCCGGGCGTCGTGGGCCTGGGAGAGCGCACCCGCCAGCACCTGCGACGGGATCCCGTCGAGCTTGGTGTCCAGCTGCAGCGCGGTGACGAACTCACGGGTGCCGGCGACCTTGAAGTCCATATCGCCGAACGCGTCCTCGGCGCCGAGGATATCGGTCAGCGCCACGTAGCGGACCTCTTCGGCGCCCGACTCGTTGGTGACGGTGTCCGACACCAGGCCCATCGCGATACCCGCGACCGGCGCCTTCAGCGGCACACCGGCGTTGAGCAGCGACAGGGTGGACGCGCAGACCGACCCCATGGAGGTGGAGCCGTTCGAGCTCAGCGCCTCGGAGACCTGGCGGATCGCGTAGGGGAACTCCTCCTGGCTCGGCAGCACCGGAACCAGCGCCCGCTCGGCCAGCGCGCCGTGGCCGATCTCGCGGCGCTTGGGCGAGCCCACGCGGCCGGTCTCACCGGTCGAGTACGGCGGGAAGTTGTAGTGGTGCATATAGCGCTTGGAGGTTTCCGGGCCGAGCGAGTCGACCTGCTGCGCCATCTTGACCATATCGAGGGTGGTCACGCCCATGATCTGGGTTTCGCCACGCTCGAAGATCGCCGAACCGTGCGCCCGCGGCACCACGGCGACCTCGGCGGACAGGGCCCGGATATCGGCCAGGCCGCGGCCGTCGATACGGAATCCGTCGGTGAGGATGCGCTGGCGGACCAGCTTCTTGGTGACCGAACGGAACGCCGCGCCGAGTTCCTTCTCGCGGCCCTCGAACGACGCGCCCAGCTTCGACAGCACGTCGAGCTTGATCTCGTCGATCTTCTCCTCGCGCTCCTGCTTACCGGCGATGCTCAGCGCCTCCGACAACGGGGCCTTGGCGGCCTCCTCGACGGCGGCGTAGGTGTCGTCGGCGTACGGCGGGAAGAGGGGGAAGTCCTCGGTGGGTTTGGCGGCCAGTTCGGCCAGATCCTGCTGCGCGCGGCAGAGGCGGGCGATGAACGGCTTGGCGGCCTCGAGGCCTTCCGCGACGACCGCCTCGGTCGGCGCCTGCGCACCGGCGTCGAGGTGCGCGAGCACATTCTCGGTGGCCTCGGCCTCGACCATCATGATCGCGACATCACCGCTGTCGGTGACCCGGCCGGCGACGACCATATCGAAGACGGCCTTCTCCAGCTGATCGTTGGTCGGGAAGGCGACCCACTGGCCACCCGAGGGGGTGCCCACCGCCGGATCGTTGATCAGCGCGACCCGCACACCGCCGACGGGGCCGGAGAACGGCAGGCCCGCGAACTGGGTGGAGGCCGAGGCCGCGTTGATCGCGACCACGTCGTAGAGATCCTTGGGATCCAGGCTCAGCACCGTCACCACGACCTGGATCTCGTTGCGCAGCCCGTCGACGAACGAGGGACGCAGCGGCCGGTCGATCAGGCGGCAGGTCAGGATGGCGTCGGTGGAGGGGCGGCCCTCACGGCGGAAGAAGGAGCCCGGGATCCGGCCCGCGGCGTACATGCGCTCTTCCACGTCCACGGTGAGCGGGAAGAAGTCGAACTGGTCCTTCGGGTGCTTACCGGCGGTGGTCGCCGACAGCAGCATGGTCTCGTCGTCCAGGTAGGCGACGACCGAGCCCGCGGCCTGTTTCGCGAGCCGGCCCGTTTCGAAACGGATGGTGCGGGTGCCGAAAACGCCGTTGTCGATCAGCGCGACGGATTCGAAAACACCCGGTTCGACCTCGATGGCCGAGCTCTTCGAGCGTTCGGTGGTTTCTGTCATTCTCTGTTCTCAACCTCTCGTCTCGCCGGACCGGCGCGACGTGGGCGCGATCCGGCTGTGTCAGCCGTACCAGGTATGGACGCGGCGCGAGGGCGGAACCGCGGTGACCGGCGTGGGTCAGCGGTGTCCGTATTCGAGCTGCGGCGCGTACACCCGGCCGGAATCCCCTTGGATCCGGCGACGACGCGGAGGCGGTCATCGATCGAAGCTCTCCGGCGGTGTCGTCCGGGCCGAAAAGCCACTACCGAAGACCGACGCCACGAGCGCGGGTGGTTACGGCTGTTGTGTCGATCCTCGTGCACCGGTCTCCCCCGTGCACGAAAATGCCGACGAGGCGATTGTATGCGCCCCGCCGGCATGCCTGCCGCCCGGCTCACGGAACCGGGCGTGTTCACGATGTCAGCGCCGCAGGCCCAGGCGTTCGATCAGGCTGCGGTAGCGGTTGATGTCCTTGGCCGCGAGGTACTTCGACAGCCGCTTGCGGCGGCCGATCAGCGCCATCAGGCCGTGACGGGTGTGGTGATCGTGCTTGTGCTGCTTCAGATGCTCGGTGATATCGGAGATCCGCTTGGTCAGCAGCGCGATCTGCGCCTCCGGCGAACCGGTGTCGGTCTCGTGCAGACCGTATTCGGCCAGGATCGTCTTCTTCTGATCGGTGGTCAGCGCCATGGGGCATCCACTCCTGTTTCTCAGTTCCGCGCGTAAGGTGCCCGGGCGGCCGGGGACGCCGGAAATTCGCCGGAAAGCGGGGAGATCCGATCGTCGCACCGGGTGATCCCGGGATGGGCGCCGCCGCGGACCGCAGCAGACCCGAGGAGAAACCATACCCGATCCGCCGCTGCCCGCTCCGGCGGGGCGACTAACGCCCGGTGTCGAGGACCTTCCGGGCGGCGTCCACATCGCGGCCCATGGCACCGACCAGATCGTCGATGGAATCGAATTTCTGCATTCCGCGCAGGTGATCCACGAAATCCACGGCAACGTGCTGGCCGTACAGATCGGCCTCCCGGTCCAGGACGTAGGCCTCCACCGTGCGGGCCCGGCCCGAGAAGGTGGGGTTGGTGCCGACCGAGATCGCGGCCATGGCCGGCTCACCCGGGGTCACGGTGCCGATGGTCGGCCCGGGCCCGAGAACGGTGAACCAGCCCGCGTAGACCCCGTCCGCGGGAATCGCCGCGTGCATCGGCGGCGCGACATTGGCGGTGGGGAAACCCAGGGCCTTACCGCGGCCGTCGCCGTGCACCACGACGCCCTCCACCCGGTGCGGCCGGCCCAGCGCGTCCGCGGCGGCGGCCATATCGCCGGCATCGACGCAGGCCCGGATATAGGTGGAGGAGAAGGTGACCGCGTGTTCGCCCAGCAGGGTCACCGCGTCGACCTCGAAGCCGAACCGGCCGCCGAGCTCGCGCATGGTGGTCACCGTGCCCGCGGCCTTCTTACCGAAGGTGAAATTGTCGCCGACCACGACCTCGGAGACGTGCAGCCGCTCCACGAGCAGGTTGTGCACGTACTCCGACGGGGTCAGTTTCATGAAATCGTGGGTGAACGGCATCACGCAGAAGACGTCGACGCCCAGTTCCTCGGCCAGTTCGGCGCGCCGCGTGAGCGTGGTGAGCTGCGCGGGATGCGAACCGGGCCGGATCACCTCCATCGGATGCGGATCGAAGGTCATCAGCACGGCCGGGACGTCACGCGCGGCAGCCGACTTCACCGCCCGGCTGATCAATTGCGCGTGCCCGCGATGAACACCGTCGAACACGCCGATCGTGAGAACGCACCGCCCCCAGTCCGCGGGTACGTCGTCGAGACTTCGCCACCTCTGCACAGACGACAAGCCTACGCAAACAAGCGCCCGCACCGTATTCGGGTGGGATCGGTGAGCCGGTGCGCGACCGGCCGGCGAACACCGGGTTTCCCCGCGGTGGCGCGAGATGTAGATCGCGGCGCGAATGCCTAAGCTCGTGGATGTGCCCGGAAAACGAGATGTCACCACCCGACGGGAACTCGCCGACCCCGGGGAATCCGCCGCTCCGGGCCTGTCATCGGTGGCCCAGGACTATCTGAAGGTCATCTGGACCGCGCAGGAGTGGTCGCAGGAGCGGGTGAGCACCAAACTGCTGGCCGAGCGGATCGGCGTGTCGGCCTCGACCGTGTCGGAAGCGGTACGCAAGCTCTCGGACCAGGGCCTGGTGGAACACGCCCGCTACGGCTCGATCACCCTCACCGAGGAGGGCCGCCGCGCCGCGATCGCGATGGTGCGCCGGCACCGTTTGATCGAGACCTTCCTGGTGAGCGAGCTGGGTTACGGCTGGGACGAGGTGCACGACGAGGCGGAGATCCTCGAACACGCGGTATCCGACCTGCTGATGGCGCGGATCGACGCGAAACTCGGTTTCCCGGACCGGGATCCACACGGGGATCCGATCCCCTCGGTGGACGGCGCGGTGCCCACCCCGGAGGCGCGCCGGCTGATCGAGTTCGATGCCGGTGACGTCGGCCGGGTGGCCCGGATCTCCGATTCCGACCCGGAGATGCTGCGGTATTTCGATTCGGTGGGAATCGCCCTGGACACCCAGATCGTGGTGGTCGAGCGTCGCGATTTCGCGGGCACCATCGCGGTCCGGATCGGCCGTGACGACGCCTTGACGGATCTGGGCAGTATCGCCGCCGAGGCCATCTGGCTGCGTTACTGAGCGCGGCGGCGCGCGGCGATTCCTCGCCGGACGCGCCGGAGTAGCGGTGTGGGCATTGCCCGGACCCCGGCCGACGTGCTATCCATATTGTCAACAATCCGACAATTTGATTGCTCTCGATTCCGCATACTCGTCGGTCCGCATCGCCGCACCGACCGTCCCGGGAGGCGCACCCCATGGCCGAACTTTCCCCGCTCCTGAAGCAGGCCACCCCGGTCACCGTGGATCACGGCTCCGGCTGCTATCTCTACGACGTCGACGGCCGCCGGTACCTCGACTTCACCGCCGGTATCGGCGTGACCAGCACCGGCCACTGCCATCCACGCGTGGTCGAAGCAGCCCAGGCGCAGGTCGCGAAGTTGATCCACGGCCAGTACACGACGGTGATGCACAAGCCGATGCTGGAGCTGACCGAACGGCTCGGCACCGTCTTGCCCGAAGGGCTGGATTCGGTGTTCTACGCCAATTCCGGCAGCGAGGCCGTGGAGGCGTCGCTGCGCCTGGCCCGCCAGGCCACCGGGCGCCCCAATGTGATCGTCTTCCACGGCGGGTTCCACGGCCGCACCGTCGCCGCCGCCACCATGACCACCTCCGGCACCCGTTTCTCGGCCGGGTTCAGCCCGCTGATGGGCGGCGTGCACGTGGCACCGTTCCCGACGGCCTACCGCTACGGCTGGACCGAGGCCGAGGCGACCTCCTTCGCGCTGCGCGAACTCGACTACATCTTCGCCACCATCACCTCCCCCGCCGAAACCGCCGCCTTCATCGTCGAGCCGCTGCTCGGCGAGGGCGGCTACGTCCCCGGCAACACGACCTTCTTCCAGGGCCTGCGCGAACGCGCCGACCGGCACGGCATAGTGCTGATCTTCGACGAGATCCAGACCGGATTCGGCCGCACCGGTAAGTTCTTCGGCCACCAGCACTTCGATGTCCGCCCGGATGTCATCACCATGGCCAAGGGGCTGGCCAGCGGTTTCCCGATCTCCGGTATCGCGGCGTCGAAGGACCTGATGAGCCGCGCCTGGCCCGGTTCACAGGGCGGCACCTACGGCGGTAACGCCGTGGCCTGCGCTGCCGCGCTCGCCACACTGGACGTCATCGAATCCGAGGGGCTGGTCGAGAACGCCCGGGTCCGCGGTGAGCAGCTGCTGGCCGGTGTCCGGGCCGCGGAGTCCAAGGCCATCGGCGACACCCGGGGCCTGGGACTGCTGGTCGGCGCCGAATTCACCACCCCCGACGGCGAGGCCGACCGCGAGACCGCCACCGCGGCCCAGCAACTCGCGGCCGCCAAGGGCCTGCTGCTGCTGACCTGCGGCGCGCATATGAACACGGTGCGGATGATCCCGCCGCTCATCGTCTCCGAGACCCAGGTCGCCGACGCCCTGGCCATCTGGTCGGAGGTGCTCGCGGAACTGGGGCAGTGACCCCGGTACCGAGGCACCCGGCCACCATCGGGCGACCGGCGGACCGCGCCGGTCGCCCGCACGACCACCAGGACGGATACATGGCCCGCTATATGACGATCACCCTCACCAAGGCCGGTATCACCTGCCGGGCCCGCCTGCTCGACGAGCAGGCGCCCGGCACCTGCGCCGCGGTCTGGGACGCCCTACCGCAGGAGGGCGACGCCTTCCACGCCAAATACGCCCGCAACGAGCTGTACACGCTGGTGCCGCGGATCACCGCCGCCCCGCACCGGGAGAATCCCACCGTCACCCCGATCCCCGGTGACGTCTGCCTGTTCGATTTCGAACCGTGGGAGATCGGCAACCCGGCCTACGGGTACGAACCCGGTTCGGCCGCGCACCACGCGCAGGGCGCCACCGATCTGGCACTGTTCTACGGGCGCAACAACCTGCTGCTCAACGGCGACGTGGGCTGGGTGCCCGGCAATGTCTTCGCCACCATCGAGGACAACCTCGACGAGCTGGCCACCGCCTGTAACACCCTGTGGATCCACGGTGTCGCCGGAGAGACCCTGGCCTTCGCCCGCGCCTGATCCGGACCGTCAGCCGAGAAACCCGGCCAGCACCGCGGCCACCTCGGCGGGGATCAGCGACGGCGCGAAATGCGACTGGCCGGGGAAGGTCCGCAGGGTGGCGTGCGGCAGCACCGTCGCGAGCCGTTCCACGGTCTCCGGCATCGGCTCCCAGGTGTCGGCGCCGCGCATGAGCAGCGTCGGCGTCGTCACCGCGGACCACCGGTCGAGATAGGTGGTATCGGCGATCATGGATTCGAGGTCGCGGCTCCAGCCGTAGGAATCGTCGGGTTCGTCCGCGGGCGGTCCGGCGTCCCCGGCCGCGTCCAGCATCGCGGCCGGCACCCGCGCCACCTTCTCCGCCAGCAACCGCGTCGCCCGCCCCCGGTCTCCGTTCCCGGCCAATTCCTCGAAGCGCCTCAGTACCGGCGCGAGCTCGGTCCCGGCCGCGTACAGCGGCGGCTCCCACAGTGCCAGCGACCGGACCGGCACCCCGCTCGCGGCCGCGTGCAGGGCGACCGTGGCCCCGTAGGACATCCCGACCAGATGGACCGGCAGGCCGATCAGCTCGATCAGCGCGACCAGATCACGTACCTCGTCGGAGAAATGCTTGGGCGAGCGTCCCGGCCCGCTGGGCGCGTACCCGCGCCGCGCCGGCAACCACAACTCGAACTTCTCCGCGAGCCGCTCCGCGACCGGTTCCCAGGAGTGCAGTCCGCCGCCGGACCCGTGGACCATGAGCACCGGAGCACCCGCCCCGACCCGCCGGTACCGGATCGTGGTTCCGTCGAACGAGACGAACGACGCGGGCGCTTCGCTGGTGAACACGGTCATGACACCAACTCTTGCAGACCCCGTGCCACCCCTCCACCGAAATCCGCGTGTCGTGCCGGCACCCCGATCAGCGGGCGGCCAGCACCGCCTCGGCGAAGCGGCCGACCGCCAGCACGAGGTCGTCGGAATGCCGGGGGCCGATGATCTGCAACCCCACCGGCAGCCCCGCGCTCGTGACCCCGGCCGGGATACTCAGCGCCGGCTGCTGGGTCAGATTGAACGGATAGGTGTAGGGCGTCCACTCCGGCCAGCCGCTCATCCCGCTACCGGGCGGGACGTCGTGCCCGGCCTCGAAGGCCGGAATCGGGACCGTGGGCGTGATCAGCAGGTCGTAGGCGGTGTGGAAGGTCCCCATGGTGATACCGACCTGGGCCGCGACGGCCCGCGCGTCGAGGTACTCGGTCGCGCTCACCGTTTCGCCGTATTCCCACACCCGGCGCAGGCCGGGATCGGCCGTCTCCCGGGAGCCGGGCGGGAACGACGCGAGCATGGCGGCCGCACCGGCCGCCCACAGGATGTCGAAGGCCTCCCGCGGATCGGTGAACCCCGGATCGGCGGCCGAGATCCGCAGACCCGCGGCGTCCAGGGCCTCGACCGCCGCGGCCACCAGGGCCTCGACCTCGGGGTCTGGCGTCACGAAGCCCAGGGTCGGGGAATAGGCCGCCGTCACACCGCGCACCTCGCGCTGCATCTCACCCCGGAAGGTGGTCGGGGTGGGTGGCAGCGAGGTGGGGTCCCGGGGGTCGGGCAGGGCGAGGATATCCATCAGCAGGGCGGCGTCCTCGACGGTTCGCGTCATCGGCCCGGCATGCGCCAGCGGCCCGAACGGGCTGGCCGGGTACAGCGGGATCCGGCCGTGCGTGGGCTTGAAACCGACGATGCCGCAGAAGGACGCGGGAATCCGGATACTGCCGCCGCCGTCGGTGCCGACCGATACCGGGCCCATCCCGGCCGCCACGGCCGCCGCGCTGCCCCCGGAGGAGCCGCCGGCGGTGCGAGTGGGATCGACCGGATTGCGCGTGACCCCGGTGAGCGGGCTGTCGGTGACAGCCTTCCAGGCGATCTCCGGGGTGGTGGTCTTACCGACCATCACCATCCCGTCCTCCCGGACCCGGGCCGCGACCGGGCTGTCCACGGGCCACGGGCCGTCGGGGTCGATACCGAGCGAACCGCGCCGGGTGGGCCAGCCCTCGGTGAGGAAGATGTCCTTGATCGAGATGGGCACACCGTCGAGCAGGCCGCGGACATGTCCGGACTGCCAGCGCGCTTCGGAGTCCTTGGCCTGCACCAGTGCCCGGTCGGGGTCCACCAGGCAGAAGGCGTTGACGTCGCCGTCGCGGGCCGTGATGGCCGCGAGCACCGCTTCGGTCGCCTCGACCGGGGACAGTGTCCCGGCGGCGTAGGCGGATACCAGTTCGACCGCGGTCATCGCGGCCGGATCGGTGCTCTGCGGGGTCTCTGGCTGGTTCATCTGCGGCCCTCCTTCAGCGGGGCACGTACCCCAGCGTCTTGTCGACGACGTTGTCCAGCGGCCGACCGGCCAGCCAGTGGTCGAAGTTGGTGGTGAACGTGGTGACGATATCGGACCGCCAGCCGACGAAGTCGCCCGAATTGTGCGGGGTGATGTGCGCATTCGGCAGTGCCCACAGCGGATGCCCGGGCGGCAGCGGTTCCGGATCCACCACATCGAGCGCGGCGCCCGCGATCGAACCGGATTCGAGCGCGGCGACGAGATCGTCGGTGACCACGAGTTCGCCCCGGCCGACATTGACGAACCGGGCGTGCGGCTTCATGGCCGCGAATGCCCCGGCGTCGAACATATGCCGAGTCCGGTCGGTGAGCGGGGCGATGGCCACCACATAGTCGGCGCCGGGGAGTTCGGCCTCCAGATCGGTGGTGACGGTACCGAAATCCGGATCGCCGGTGCGGGGCCGGCGCCCGATCGCGCGCACCCGCATACCCACGGCCCGCAGCAGCCCGGCCACGGCACGGCCGATCGATCCGGTCCCGACGATCAACGCGGTGGCGCCGGCGATGCGCTCCGATTCGCGGTGCCGCCAGACCCCCTGCTGTTGCAACCGGGTGGAACCGGTGAAATCCTTGGCGAAATCCAGAATCTGGCCGAGGACGTACTCCGCGATGGCGGTATCGAAGACACCGCGGGTGTTGGTGAGCGTCACGTCGCTGGCGCGCAGTTCGGGGAACATCACCGAATCCACTCCGGTGGCGCCGATATGCACCCAGCTCAACGCGTCCGCCGCGGGCCAGGCGCCGGGGACGGCTTCGGACTGGAAGTCGTAGACGAACAGCACGTCCGCACCCGGCAACGCGGCCGCCAGACCGGCGGAATCCGTATACCGCACGGTGGCCCGCGCACTCACCGGCGACATGAGCGCCGGATCGGGCAGCTGGTCACTGTGCAGCACGGTGACAATGGGGCCCGATTTCATATTGACACAGTATGATCACATCGTATGATTGTCAACAATCCGATCGTTCTCGGAGGTCTTCCCGGCTGAGTGCGAGAGGGGCCACAGTGGAGTTCGATTTTCCCGATATGGAGGGTCCGGTAGCCCAACGGGGCATCGGTGTCATCGCACCGTTCGACCTGGCTCTGGAGCGCGAGCTCTGGCGCTGGGTACCGCTCGAGGTGAGCCTGCATCTGGCGCGCACACCCTATGAGCCCGTACCGGTATCGCTGGCCATGGCCGAGCTGGTCTCCGACGCGGCGCACCTCACCGCGGCCACCCGCAATGTGCTGCATGTGGAACCCGAGGTCGTCGCGTATCTGTGCAACTCCGGCAGTTTCATCAAAGGTATCGAATACGAACGATCCCTGCGGGACACCATCTGCCGGGCCGGTGCCGCGAACGCGATCACCACCTCCGGCGCGTTGCTCGAGGCGATCCGGCATCTGAACATCGAGCGTATCTCGGTGATGACGCCCTACGACGAACTGCTCACCGGCAAACTGCGCGATTTCCTCGACGAGGCGGGCTGCACCGTGGTGCGGTCCGAGCATCTGGGCCTGGGCGGCGGTATCTGGAAGGTCAACTACCGCACCATCGCCGAGCGCATCATGGGCGCCGACGACCCCGCCGCCGAGGCGATCTTCGTCAGCTGTACCAACCTGCCCACCTACGACATCATCGAACCGCTGGAGAAGATGCTGGGCAAACCGATTCTGACGGCCAACCAGCTCACCATGTGGGCCTGCCTGGGGCGGATGAAACTGCCCATGATGGGTCCGGGCCGGTGGCTGCTGGAGGTTTTCTGAGATATGCAGTCCGCCCACGACATCCAGCACGGAAACGGAGCGCCCATGCCGGTACCGACCATCGGTTTCATCTACCCCGACCACGCGGCCGAGGACGACTACCCGCGGGCGGAGGCGCTGCTCGGCGTCCGGCTGCCGGTCACCCATATCTACGGCACCGATCTGCACGCCGTGCCGGAGTTGCTGGATCTGGGCAGTCCGGAGAAGCTGCGCCAGGGCGCCACGCAACTGGCCCCGCAATCGCCCGACGCGGTGGTGTGGGCCTGTACCTCGGGGAGTTTCGTCTACGGCCCCGAAGGCGCCCGCGAACAGGTCCGGGGCCTGTCCGAGGCCGCCGGAGTCCCCGCATCGAGCACGAGTTTCGCCTTCGTGGCCGCGGCTCGCGCGCTGGGCGTACGGCGGGTGGCCGTCGCGGCCAGCTATCCCGAGGATGTGGCCCGCCTGTTCGCCGATTTCCTCACCGACGCCGGTATCTCGGTGGTGGCGTTCCGCAGCGCCGGTATCGATACGGCCGCCGAGGTCGGCACCCTGGACACCGAGCAGGTGCTGGAACTCGCGATCGCCAACGACCATCCCGCTGCCGAGGCGCTGCTGATCCCCGATACCGCCATGCATACGCTCGAGGTCCTGCCCCGGCTGGAGGCGGCACTGGGCAAACCGGTGCTCACCGCCAACCAGGTCACCATCTGGGAGGGGTTGCGGCTGGTCGGCACCACTGCGGAGGTACCGGCGCTGGGGGCGCTGTTCGCGGAAAGGTTCCAGCATGTCGGTAGTTGATTTCGAACCGGTCAATCAACGCTCCACCGCCGAGATGATCGCGGATTCGCTCCGGGACGCGATCATGCGCGGTGGTCTGGAACCCGGCTCTCAGCTGGGCGAAGCGGATCTGGCGGCGCAGTTCGGCGTCTCGCGTGGCCCGGTCCGTGAGGCCATGCAGCGGCTGGTGTCGGAGGGGCTGCTGCACAGCATCCGCAATCGCGGCATCTTCGTCATCGAACTCACCCTGGCCGATGTGGTCGATATCTATCGCGCCCGCACCGCGATCGAAGGCGGCGCGCTCGCGCTGATCCTCGACGGCCGGCGCGAAATCGCCTACGAGGCCCTGGGCCCCGGTGTCACGGCGATGCAGGAACACGCACTCGCCGGGAACGCGGTCGGCGTCTCCGACGCCGATCAGAAGTTCCATGAGGCCCTGGTGGCCTCGGCGGGCAGCGCCCGGCTGGTGCGGGCGGCCCGGACCCTGCTGATCGAGACCCGGATGTGCCTGGGCGCGTTGCAGACCACCTACCCGGATCTGCGGGTCCAGGCCGACGAACACGTCGCCCTGCGCGAGGCGATCGGCGCGGCCGCACCGCATCGCGCGCACACTCTGCTGCGCGACCATATGACCGACGCGGTGCAACGGCTGAGCGCCCGCTTCGCCGAGGAGCCCGTCACCGGCTGACCGGCTCAGTCGATGAGACCGCGCGGCCGCACCACCAGCACCGGGGCCGCGCGGTTGCCCTTCTCCTGGAGCAGGGCGACGGCCTTCCCCTCCTCGGTCAGCGCCGCGTACACGCCCGGTATCCCGGCCGGTTCCAGCCAGCGCCCGTCCCGGAGTTTGCCGGTCTCGGCGGTATCGATGCTCCGGGCGGCGAAACACAACCGGATCGCGGCGTCGATGTCCAGGCTCGGTGCCGGATCGTCGGCGAGTTCGTCGAGGGTGCGCGCGTGTTCGAGAGTGAAGGGGCCCACCCGGGTCCGACGCAGGGCGGTGAGGTGCCCGCCCACCCCGAGCGCCGCGCCCAGATCCCGCGCCAGGGCGCGGATATAGGTCCCCGAGGAGCAATCGACCTCGACGTCCAGGTCGACCAGTCCCTCTTCGGGCAGATCTCGCCTGGCCAGGACATCGAACCGCGAGACGGTCACCGGCCGCGCCGCGAGCCGCACCTCTTCGCCGGCCCGGTACCGGGCATAAGCGCGCTCGCCGTCCACTTTGATGGCGCTCACGGTCGCGGGCACCTGCTCGATCGCGCCGGTCAGCGCGGCGACTCCGGCGGCGATCGCGTCATCGGTGACATGCCCGGCCGCGGCGGTGGACAGCACCTCCCCCTCGGCGTCGTCGGTGGTGGTGGACCGGCCCAGCCGGATGGTCGCGGTGTAGGCCTTGGTGGTCAGGGTCAGCAACCCCAGCAGTTTGGTGGCACGCTCCACTCCCAGCACCAGCACCCCGGTCGCCATCGGATCGAGGGTTCCGGCGTGTCCGATCTTCTTGGTACGCAGCAGTTTCCGGGCTCGCGACACCATATCGTGGCTGGTCGGTCCGCCGGGTTTGTCGACGATCAGCAGACCGCCCAGGATATCGGCCATCAGCCGTGCGCGATCGCGGTGAGGATGAACCCGCCGGTGATCAGCCAGCGACCGTCGAAGGAGGTCAGCGGCAGTCCGCCGTCGTCGGTCTGCCCGGGTACCAGCAGTTCCGACCGGAAGGTGCCCGAACCGGTTCCGGGCCCGGACTCCTCGACGGTGAACGTGATATGCGCGTCCTCGAAACCGAGCCAGCGCGCGGTCAGCGGGAACCACGCCTTGTAGGTGGCCTCCTTGGCGCAGAACAGCAACCGGTCCAGATACAGGCCGGAATCGGTGCCGCGCAACCACTCCCGTTCGGCGGGCAGGCTCACCGAATCCAGTACACCCTCCGGCAGCGTGTCGTGCGGTTCGGCGTCGATCCCGATCGACCGGTACCGCAGCCGGTGCGCCAGCGCGGCGCCGCGGAAGCCGTCGCAATGGGTGAGGCTGCCGACGATACCGCGCGGCCAGACCGGCGCGCCGCGCTCGCCCTTGCCGATCGCGACCGCCGGCTCCCCGAGGCGGGCCAGCGCCTGCCGGGCGCAATGCCGGGCACCGATGAAGTCGCGCCGCCGCTTCTCCACCGATTTCGCGATCAGGTGTTCCTCCGCTGGGTGCGGTTTCAGATCCTCCGGGTAGTCGAGCAACTCGGAGGAGGCCACGTCGGCGGGCAGGATTGTCTCGATCATCGCCGCCGAGCCTACTGGGTCCCGCGCATCCGACCTCAGCCGATCCCGCGGCGGCGCTCGGCTTTGGCGCGCATCTCGGCGGCGGCCGCCGCCATCTCGGGAGTCACCCGGAAATGCCCGCCCCATTCGTTCAGGTCGCCGGGCGCGTACTCGGGGTCGGGCAGGATCTGGCGCAGCAGCCGGTCGGGTTTGCCGCGCTTCTGCCATTCACGCGGATAACCCAGCGAGACCTCCTCGAACCGGACGTCGTCGTAGTAGGTGGTCCGCGGGATATGCAGATGACCGTAGACGGCGCACACGGTGTTGTAGCGGGTATGCCAGTCGGCGGTGTGCTCGGTCCCGCACCACAGCGCGAACTCCGGGTACCAGAGCATATCGGTGGGTTCACGGACCAGCGGGAAATGGTTGATCAGCACCAGCGGCGTCCGCTCGGGCAGGCTGTCGAGCCGGCGGCGGGTGTAGCGCAGCCGGGCCTCACACCAGGCGTCGCGGGTCAGGTAGGGGTCCGGGGACAGCAGGAATTCGTCGGTGGCCACGACATTGCGATCCCGGGCGATGGCCAGGCCCTCGGCCTTGGTCCGCGCTTCGGGAGGCCGGAAGGTGTAGTCGTAGAGCAGGAACAGCGGAGCCAGGGTCACCGCGCCGCCGTAGGCCTGCGCACCGGCACCGGTCCACACCGGGAACGGGTCCTCCGGAGTGACCACGTCGAGGTCACGGCACAGCGACACCAGATAGTCGTAGCGCGCGACGCCGTGCATCTGCACCGGATCCTTGGACGTGGTCCACAGCTCGTGGTTACCGGGCACCCAGATCACGTTCGCGAAGCGCTCACGCAGCAACTTCAGGGCCCACCGGATATCGTCGCTGCGTTCGGCGACATCGCCGGCCACGATCAGCCAGTCCTCCGGGGAGTCCGGGTGGATATCCTCGACCACCGGTTTGTTGCCCTGGTGACCGACGTGGATATCGCTCACCGCCATCAGTTTGGGTATCACCACACCCACCTTCGCATATCGTGTGCCGAGTCCGTCGTGGACGTACCGCGCGGCGCCGGATCCGCCCGGTCAGGCCGGAATATCGGCCCCGGTCCGGACCCAGCGCCCCGACAGCGCCCGGCCGCTCACGGCCGCCAGGCGCAACAGCATGAACGCGATCAGCCCGCACCAGATTCCGCCGATCCCCCAATCGAAGGCGAGTGAGAGCCAGATCGCCGGCAGGAACCCCAGCAGCGCCGCGCCGAGGGTGGTGGTGCGCAGATAGGCCGCGTCGCCGGCGCCCAGCAGTACCCCGTCCAGGGCGAACACCACCCCGGCCACCGGGATCATCACCACGAAGAACCACCACACGACCCCGGTCCGGTCGAGGACCGCGGCATCCTGGGTGAACAGCGGTGGTATCACCGTGGCGCCCGCCGCGAACACGGCGGCCAGACCGAGCGCGAAGACCTCCGACCACCCGGTGACCCGGCGCGCCACCGCCTTGGCGCCCGGGGCGTCCCGGGCGCCGAGCGCGGAGCCCACCAGTGTCTGCGCGGCGATGGCCAGGGCGTCCAGGGTCAGCGCGAGGAAGTTCCACAGTTGCAGGACCAGCTGATGCGCGGCCACCGACGGTGCACCGAACCTCGAGGCCACCGCCGCGGCCGAGACGAAACAGGTCTGGAAGGCGAGGCTGCGCACGATCAGATCGCGGCCGAGCACCAGCTGCGCCTTCATCACCGGCAGCCGCGGAGCCAGCGGCACCCGCGCACGTACCAGCGCGGTCAGGAACAGCGCCCCGGTCACCGCCTGACCCACCACGTTCGCCACCGCCGAACCCGGTAGTCCCAGCCGCGGCAGGCCGGCCAGGCCGTGTACCAGCAGCGGGCACAGCACCGCCGACAGCGCCAGTCCCACCACCACGTAGGCCAGCGGCCGCCGCGTCTGCTGGACACCGCGCATCCACCCGTTTCCCGCCATCGACAGCAGGATCAGCGGCACCCCGAACAGCGCGATCCGGATCCAGGCCAGGGCCTCGGCGGCGATCTCGGCGTCACCGGCGATCGCACCGGCGATCGGTACCGCGGCGATCTGCACGACCACGACGATCAGGACGCCGATCCCGCCCGCGAGCCAGCTCGCCTGCACCCCCTCTTCGACGGCGGCCGCGTCGTCACCGGCGCCGTGCCGGCGCGCCGATCGGGCGGTGGTGCCGTACGCGAGGAAGGTCAGCTGGGAGCTGACCTGGGCCAGGATCAGGCCACCGACGGCCAACCCGGCCAGCGCGAGCGCGCCGAGCCGGCCGACCACCGCGAGATCGAACAGCAGATAGATCGGTTCGGCGACCAGGACGCCGAGGGTCGGCAGCGCGATACCCAGTATCCGGCGCGGACCCGCCTCGACCGCCGGCGCCGCCGCCGTCACCTCCGTGCCCACCCCGTGTTCTCCGTTCTCACCACCGCCGTACCCGCTGACCCGGCCGGCACGTTATCCGAGGGCCGACCGCAGCTGCGCCAGGATTTCCTCCGGTTCCCCGAAGGTGGTGTACCCGGCCGCGTAACGATGCCCGCCGCCGCCCAGACCCGTCGCGATCTCCGCGACATCGGCGCCGTCGTCGGTACCCGGGCCGCTGTCCTTGGACCGCAGCGATACCGTCCACCGGCGGCGCTCGTCGGTGGGCCTGGCCTCCTTGAACACCGCCGCGATCCCGGCCTCGGCGGTCGCGCGGACGATATCGACGACGCTTTCCGCCTCTTCCTGGCGTACCCCGGCCAGATCGGTGGCCAGCACGAACGCCGCCACCAATCCGGTGCCGTCGTGGGCGTCGCGATCCAGATGGGCCGAGGCCAGCACGGTCGAGAGCATCCGCAGCCAGGCGAACGGGTGGGTGTCCATCAGGGTGCGGGTGATGGCGGCCCCGTCGATTCCGGTGGCCAGCAGCCGCTCGGCCAGCGCGTGCGTGCCCGGGGTGACCCAGCGGAAGGATCCGCTGTCGGTGGCCAGGCCCGCGAACAGACAGTGCGCGATATCGGCGTCGATGGGTTCGCGCCACGCGTCCAGCAGCGCGGTGATCACACTGGCCGTCGAGACCGCGTCCGGATCGATCAGGTTGATCGCGCCGAAGCGGGTATTGGACCGGTGGTGGTCGATCACCAGCGTCGTCGCGGCCCCGGGGAGCCGGTCGGCGAGCCGGCCCAGCCGGCCGGTACTACCGCAGTCCACCGTGACCAGCAGATCGACCTCGGCCGGTACCCGGTCCGGCGGCACCAGATACCCGGTCCCGGGCAGGGTACGCAGACCGGCCGACAACTCGGCCGGTTCGGCGAACGCCACCCGCACCGGGACACCGCGCCGGTCCAGCACCCGGGCCAGGGCCAGCCCGCTACCGAGTGTGTCGGCGTCGGGCTGGATATGACAGAGAATGGTCACCGAACGGGCAGCATCGAGCGCCCGAACAGCCGAGGTGTACTCCACCCCGGCACCGGTTGTGGTCATAGCGGCCGCGGCTCAGTCGTCTTCGTCGCGGGTCTTGTACGGATCGGCCTCACCCGCGGGGGTCGCGTTGGCGGCCACCCGGGCGACCTCGTCGTCGGCGGCGCGGGCCCGGGCCAGCAGATCCTCCATCTGACGGGCCGCGTCGGGCACCGTATCCAGCATGAACGACAGCGTCGGGGTGAACTTCACTCCCGTCCCGGCGCCCACCTTCGACCGCAGTACCCCCTTGGCCTTCTCCAGCCCGGCGGCCGCGGCGGCGTAGTCGGGTTCGGCCTCGACGGTCTCCCCCATCACCGTGTAGAAGATGGTCGCGTCGTGCAGATCGCCGGTCACCTTCGCATCGGTGACGGTGACGAAACGCAACCGCGGATCCTTGATCTCGTATTCGATCGCGGTGGCCACGATCGCCGAGATTCGTTTGGCGAGCCGGCGTGCCCTGGCTTGATCCACCATGGCCGCTCCTTTCCCTGTTCAGCGACGGTGGGCGGTTCACGGAATCCATGCGCAGTGCGAACCGGGCCACCGCTGATATCACTCGCGGCCGGTCAGTCCTCGGGTCCGAAGACGCGCCGGCGTACTGCCAGCAACTGTAACTCCGGACGCGCGGCGACGTGCCGTTCGCATCGATCGAGCACGGTGGTCAGATGGTCCATCCCGGCCGACACCATGGCCACTCCCAGCAGGGTGCGGCGGTAGCGGTCGTGATCACCCGCCTCGGCGGTGCTCACCCCGAAGCGCTGGAGTTCGGCCAGGATCGGCTTGATCACCGACCGCTTCTCCTTCAACGAGTGCACGTCACCCAGCAGGATGTCGAATTCGAGTGCACCCAGGTACACGCAACCTCCCAGTTGGCACGGCGGCACGAACCGGCCGGGCCGCCGCGGCGGGCGACCCGGGCCTGTCGTACCGGAACCGTCGATAAGGCCGGGCGGCGATCCGCCCGGCCCTTCGCGATCAGTCGCGCGGCTTCTCGCGCAACTCGTAGGCCTCGATGATGTCGCCTTCCTTGATATCGGAATAGGTCAGCGTCATACCGCATTCGAAGCCTTCGCGGACCTCGGTGGCGTCGTCTTTCTCGCGGCGCAGCGAGCTGATCGTCGTGGATTCGGCGACCACCACGTTGTCGCGGAGCAGACGGGCCTTGGCATTGCGTTTCACGCTGCCCGAGGTCACCATGCAACCGGCGATGAGACCGATCTTCGACGAACGGAAGATCGCCCGGATCTCGGCGCGGCCCAGTTCCACCTCTTCGTAGATCGGCTTGAGCATGCCCTTGAGCGCGCTCTCGATCTCGTCGATGGCCTGGTAGATCACCGAGTAGTACCGGATGTCCACGCCTTCGCGGTTGGCCAGCTCGGTGGCCTTGCCCTCCGCGCGGACGTTGAAGCCGATGATGATCGCGTTCGAGGCCGAGGCCAGGTTGACGTTGGTCTCGGTGACACCACCGACACCGCGGTCGATGACCCGCAGGCGCACCTCGTCGTCGACCTGGATTCCCAGCAGGGCCTCTTCCAGCGCCTCGACGGTACCGGAGTTGTCGCCCTTGAGGATCAGGTTGAGCTCGCTGGTCTCCTTCAGCGCGGCATCCAGATCTTCCAGGCTGATCCGCTTGCGGCTGCGCGCGGCCAAGGCGTTGCGCTTACGCGCGTTGCGCCGGTCGGCGATCTGGCGGGCGATCCGGTCCTCGTCCACGACGAGGAGGTTGTCGCCGGCGCCGGGCACCGAGGTGAAACCGATGACCTGTACCGGACGCGACGGCAGCGCCGCCTCGACATCCGCACCGTGCTCGTCGACCATCCGGCGGACGCGACCGTAGGCGTCGCCCGCCACGATCGAATCGCCGACCCGCAGCGTGCCGCGCTGGATGAGCACCGTGGCGACCGGACCGCGACCGCGGTCCAGATGCGCCTCGATGGCCACACCCTGCGCGTCCTGCTCCGGGTTGGCCCGCAGGTCCAGGGCGGCGTCGGCGGTGAGCAGCACGGCCTCGAGCAGGGCGTCGATATTGGTGCCCTGTTTGGCGGAGATGTCGACGAACATGGTGTCGCCGCCGTACTCCTCGGCCACGAGGTTGTACTCGGTCAGCTGCTGCCGGATCTTCTCCGGGTTCGCGCCTTCCTTGTCGATCTTGTTGACCGCCACCACGATCGGCACATCGGCGGCCTGCGCGTGGTTGATGGCCTCCACAGTCTGCGGCATGACGCCGTCGTCGGCGGC
>NZ_JBSFRU010000065.1:0-22755 GCF_053589395.1 Nocardia sp. NPDC003345 | reverse complement strand
TGCTCGCGCCGGTGATGATGGCGATATCGGAGGACCACTCCCCCACCTGCTCGGTGTCCCGGGCCGCCGCCGCGATCCGCTCGTAGTGCCCGGCCAGTACCGAACGGGCCTCGTGCACGGCCCGCTGCCGCCACCAGTCGGCCTGCGCGGCAACGGCTTCACCGGCGCCGGCGAAGCCGCCGACCGGCAGTTGCGCGGTCGCGGCGTCCTCGCCCAGCCACAGCCGGGCCAGATCCTCGCGCGCGGTGGCCCAGCGGTCGTCGAGCAGTACCGCTTTGCGGCCGTCGAAGGCCGGGGCAACCAGCCGCGGCCAGTCCGAACCGAGTTCGGCCGACACCAGATCCACCAGATTGTCCTCGGTGGCCTCGGGCGCGGAGACCTGCTCGTTCAGTCCGAGCTGTTCGAGCACCAGGCGCGCGGCCGAGGCCAGCACACCGTCTTTGCCGGTGATCTGCTCGGTGAACTCGCCGAGCGCGGCCGCGTCCACGGTGCCGCCGGCCGATCCACCGGCGGACGGCAGCGATACCGCGACACCGCGGCGGGCCGCCACCGACTGGACGGCGGCATCGACGGCCGCGTCCACGGAGGCGGCGTCGGTGAGAGCGCCGGATACCAGGCCGCCGAGGTCGCCGCCGCGAACGCTGGCGCCCTCGCGGGTGCCCAGCGATACCTCGGCGGTGACGTGGCTGGCCCAGCCGTCACCCAGTTCCCAGACCTTCTTCACCCGTTCGGCGATCGCCGCCGGGCGTTTGCCGGACGGTCCGAACACCTTGCGGAGATGGTCGTTGATCGAGTCGGACAGCACCGAGCCGAACGGCTTGTAGGTACGGGCCAGACGTTCCACCGTGGCCGACAGCGCGCCCATATCGGCGTCTGCGGCGCCGTCGATCGCACCGAGCGACAGTTCGGAGCCGAGGTCCACCAGCAGCTGGTTACGCCGCGAGGACACCCCGTCGCAGAGTCCTTCGATGGTGTCGACCGGGCCGATCTGGTCGATCCGCAGCTTGGTCCACAGGGCGATGAGCACCCGGGTGGCGTCGGCGGCGGTGAAGGTGATGTCGTCCGGGCGCGGCCCACCGCTCGGGGCGGCCGGCGCGGCAGCGGGAGCGGCGGCCGGGGCGGCAGCGGCGGCGGGAGCCTCGGCGACTTCTTCCACCGGCTCGTCCACCGGCGCCGGATCGGTATCGGTCGAGTAGACGATTCCGGCCTCGCGCTCGATATTGAGCACTTCCACGGTCGCGGTGCCGAAATCCGGCAGTTTCAGGGTCTGGCTCGCCAGGTTCGCGACCGTCGGAGTCGCGCCCAGGCCGACCTCGACGAACCGTTCCACACCCAGTTCACCGAAGAGCAGGTCCTGGGTTTCGATCCAGCGCACCGGGCTGGCGAACTGCCAGGCCAGCAGTTCGATCAGCACCACCCGGCACAGTTCGCTGGGCCGCCGCGACCACGAGTCGAAATCGGCGAGCACCGCGGCCAGCGGTTCCGACGGCACCAGATCCGCGATCTCGGCGACGAATTCGCGCTCCAGCGAGAACGGCCGCGGCACCAAGTTCGGGATATAGCGCCCGACCAGCACCTCCGGATGCAGTTCCTCCGGCAGCAGTTGCTCGAGCTTGCCCCGGAACTCCGGAACGCCCTTGCGCAGCACGGTCGAATGGAACGGGACGTCGATACCGGGCACCAGGATGAAGGCCCGCTTGCCGCCGAATTCCTCGCGGCGGCGGTCGATCTCGGTCTCCAGCGCCTCCAGGCCGGCGACGGTACCCGCGATCGCGTACTGCGAACCCCGCAGGTTCAGGTTCACCACCTCGAGGAACTCACCCGCCTGCCGCCCGACCTCGGCCACGAATCCGATGACCTCGTCGTCGGGCAGCCCGATCTGCGAGGGCCGGATAGCGGCCATCCGGTAATCGCTGCGGCCCTGCTCGTCACGCGGAACCAGCTCGTGCATGGCCGAACCGCGCTGGAACACCACCTCGAGGACGGCCTCGAGCGGCAGCACACCGGCGACGGCGGCGAGCGCGTTGTACTCACCCACCGAATGCCCGGCCAGCAGCGAACCCTCCACGAAGGCGCCGGCCTCGCGCAGTTCCGCGACCTGGGCGACACCGAGAGTGGCCATCGCGACCTGGGTGAACTGCGTCAGGTGCAGCACACCGTCGGGGTGGCGGTGTTCGACACCGCGTGCCTTGAGGTAGGTCGGGTTGTCGCGCACCACGGCGAGGATCGAGAAGCCCAGCGCCGCACGGGTGTGCTTATCGGCGCGGTCCCAGATGGCCTTGGCGGCCTTGGACCGGGTCCGGGCGTCCAGGCCCATGCCCTTGCGCTGGATGCCCTGGCCCGGGAAGGCGTAGACGGTCTTGGGGGCGGCGGTGCGACCGGTCGCGGTCATCACCAGGTCGCCGCCGGTGCGGCAGGACACCTCGACGATCTCGTCACCCGCGTCGACCGCGACCCGCTCCACCCGCACATCGATCTCCGCACCGGGCCGCACCATGCCGAGGAACCGGGTGGTCCACGCGGTCAGGGTGCGAGCCGGTATCGAAGCCTGCGGGTCCACCGCGGAGACGGCGTGCTGGGCGGCGGCCGACAGCCACATCCCGTGCACGATCGGACTGCCGAGACCGGCCAGCTTCGCGGCGGCGTCGCTGGTGTGGATCGGGTTGTGATCGCCGGAGACCGAGGCGAACGCGGCCATACTGCGGGGCGCGATCATGGTGACATCCCGGCGGCGGCGACGCGGCGTCTCGGTGGCGTCCGCGCTCACGGTGCCCGCGGCCCGGGGCGGATCGGTCAGTTCTCCGGCGCCGGTGCGGCCGCGGATCGCGAAACGCTCCGCGAGCCGGGCCAGCGGCACCACGTCCAGGCCCTGATCGCGCATCTCGCCGACGGTGACCTCCACCTCGACCACGCGGCCGAGATCGGTGTCGAGTACCGACCCGGACTCGGCGCGGACCACGAGAATGCTGGTGGCATCGGGGAGTTCGCGCAGCAGTTCGATCCGGTGGTCCAGATGCACCAGATCGAGCATGCCCTCGATCACGCTGGCGCCCGGTTCGGTGCGGGCCGCGCCCAGGACCGCGAAGACGGCCGGCCAGCAGGCGCCGACCAGGACGTCGGGCACGGTGCGGCCGAGCGTGCTCAGCTCCGCGGGCAGCCCGGTGCCGGTCACACCGGCGTGGTCGGCGACCAGATCCGGTGTCCACGCGAGGTTGACGTGCGCGATATTGCTCTTGACCTCGGGCAGTGTCTGCCCGGCCGCCACCGCGAGCAGCGCCGACATGGCGGCGTCCGCGTCGGCTTCGGTCACCACGGGCGCGCCGCCGTTGTACACCGACACCGGGACGGTGATCCGGATCCGCACCACATGTCCGGCATACAGCGGGACGGTGAGCTCCACATACGAGTGCTCGGGTTCGGGTCCCTCGGTCTCGACGAGGGTGGCGCCGGTCGGTGGATGGATCGCGCCCTTCTCGTCCACGGTCCATTCGTGCAGGTCACCCAGACGGTGCACCGGGTTGACGGTCGCCCGGCCGGACCAGTTCACATCCGGGGCGGCCAGCACCACATCGATGGGGCCGCTGGTCACGGCGGCGACCCGGCGCGCGTCGACGGCCGCCGGCACCACACCGTCACGCACCAGCGTGTACGCCGTGTCCTGTTCGAAACGGTCCAGCAGCTCACCCACGGGCTCGTCCACCCGGGTGATCCCGGCGACCGATACGGTGCCCGGGATCACGCACACCTGGTCGGCCGAGTAGCGCGGATCGTGGGCCTGCCACAGCGAATCGGAGCGCCACCAGCGCCGAACGTCCTGGTCCACCACCGGGACGAAGTTCACCGGTTTGCCCGGGGTCTTGCAGAGTGCCACGAAGAACGGCACATCGGCCGGATGCAGCAGCGTTCCCGCGGCGGCCGGATACCGCTCGGCCAGTGCCGCGAGGGCGCGGGCCGGGTTCTCCAGATCCTCGTCGCCGAAGAGGGAGTCGATCTCGCCGCGGTCGGCCGGCGCCAGCCGGGCCTCGGCGCGGCGCAGCATTTCGGCGAACCGGTCGCGCCAGCTGATGTCCAGCCATACCGAGCGGGTGCATTCGGCGATCGTCTCGCCGAGATCGCTACCGCAGTCGAAATCCTGGCGGTTCTCGCGGCCGATCGCGAGGTCCACGTAGCGCTCGAGCCACGCCAGGTAGCTCATCGCGGTCACATCGCCGAAATACGGTTTGGCCGTGGCGTTCAGGGCCGTGATGATCTCGTCGCGCCGCTGCGCGACCGCGTCCGCGTCGCCGGCGACCTCGTCGAGCAGGCGGCCGGTCCGCGAGGCGGCGTTGTCGATCTCGTGGATATCGGCGCCCAGCTGGCTACGGCCCGAGGCCATTCCGCCGGTCGCGGTGCCCGCGCCCACCCAGTCCGGGGTTCCGGGGGTATCCACCAGCAGCTGTTTGACCTCCGGCGCCGTCGTGGCCTCCAGGGTCGCCATGGCGGCGGTGCCCACGAGCACACCGTCCAGCGGCATGGCCGGATAGCCGTGCGCCACCGACCAGGCACCGGTCAGATACTCGGTGGACCGCTCCGGGGTTCCGATCCCACCGCCGACGCAGACCACGACGTTTCCGTGTCCGCGCAGTTCGGCATAGGTCTCGAGCAGGAGATCGTCCAGATCCTCCCAGGAGTGGTGTCCACCGGCCCTACCACCCTCGATATGCATGATCACCGGGTAGTCCGGGACCTCGCCGGCGATCCGGAGCACCGAGCGGATCTGCGCGACGGTGCCCGGTTTGAACGCGACGTGGCCGATCCCCACCTCGGTCAGTTCCTCGATCAGCGCGACGGCTTCCTCGAGCTCCGGGATACCGGCGGTGACGACCACACCGTCGAACGGAGCGCCCGCCGCGCGAGCCCGCTGAACCAGCCGCTTACCCCCCAGCTGCAGCTTCCACAGGTACGGGTCCAGGAACAGCGAATTGAACTGCACCTGCCGTCCCGGCTGCAGCAGCTTCTTCAGATCCTCCACGCGGTCGGCGAAGATCTGCTCGGTCACCTGGCCGCCGCCGGCCAGTTCCGCCCAGTGGCCCGCGTTGGCCGCGGCCGCGACGATCTTCGCGTCCACCGTGGTCGGGGTCATGCCCGCCAGCAGGATGGGCGAGCGTCCGGTGAGCCGGGTGAAGGCGGTCTCCACCACGATGCGCCCGTTGGGCAGCCGCACCGGCACCGGCGCGAACGCCGACCACGGCCGGGCCACTTCGGGGATCGCGCCCGGTGTCAGCAGACTGCGCTGGCCGGCCCGCGTGGCCACCGCGACCACGCCGACCCCGCTGCCTTTGAGAGAGTTGCCGCTCACCCGGGACAGCAGGTCGCCGGGGCCCAGGTCCAGGATCCATTCCGCGCCCGCGCCCACGACGCCGTCGACGATCGACACCCAGTCGACGGGGTCGACCAGGATCTGCCGGGCCATCCGCCCGGCCAGTTCGGTGTCCAGGCCACACTGGCCGGCCCAGCCTTCGACCAGCTCGACGGTATCGCCCAGCGCCGGGTGGTGGAATGCCACGTCGACATCGAGATCCTCGAATACCGGCGCGAATACGGCGCCGCCGCGCTGTTTGGCGGAGCGCTCGCGATCCTGCTCATCGTGCAGTTGCGCACAGCGCTGCCGCACCCGGCGCAGCGCGTCCGGGGTACCGGAGAGCACGACACGACGCCGGCCGTTACGGATGGACAGCACCGGCGCGGCGGCCGGGTCCATACCCGCGGCCACCTCGGCGATCACGGTACGAAGCTGTTCGGGATCGGCATTGGAGACGGCGACCATCGAGGAGCGCTCGCCCACCGGCATCAGCCCGCGCCGCCGCGCCACCAGACCCGCGGCCGCGCCGACCAGCTGGGCGATCGCCAGCATCTCCGCGTCGCGCTGCCCGCGCGCGGCCACCGCGGCGGCGGCGAGCAGGCCCTGCGAGTGACCGACCACCGCGACCGGTTCGAATTCCGCCGGATCCAGCCCCTGCAACCGCAGCGCCCGCAGCGCGGCCAGCTGCGCGAGCAGTACACCGGGCATCGACACCGCGGCCGAGCGCAGCACACGTTCCGGTGGCGCGTCGGAGACGGTTTCGGTGTCGTCGTCGGCGAGCTCGTCCTCCAGCATCCAGGCCACCGGATCGAAGCCGACCGGTCGAACGGTCAGCAGCTGATCCGAGACCGGCGCCAGCAGCCCGGCCGCCTCGTTGACCAGTGCGGTGAGTTCGGGCTCGAGGGCGGCGTCACGGCCGATCTCGGCCAGCTCGCCCAGCCAGCTCGCGCCCTGGCCACCGAAGGCCAGGGCATAGGGGGCGCCCTCTCGCAGACGGTCCAGCAACGGTGTGCGATTCGTCTCGGAGGACCTGCTCGCGGCCGCGGCCGCGTTCACCCGGTTGTCGGCTCCGGACGCAGTGCTCTCGTTAATCGTCAAGACGCTTCGGCTCTCTCTCGTGGCGACATATCTTCGGAGGCTTCCCCGGCTCCCGGTCCGCGCGAGGGCATGCCATGCCCGTCGGCTCGCTATCGGCGAGGATGCCACGAAATCATGAGGAAATCCTCACGTTTGCCTGCCGGTGCGCCGCTTACCGATGAGTATTTCTGTACGCATGTACCAGAATATGGAGAAATATGACCCTCCCTCATGTTTGAAGCCGCAGGTGAGGCCACGTGCTTACCGCCGCGAAACATGAGCACTCCTCATATTGGGCGTAACGCAATCGTTATAATCGCAGGTGGGGTTACCGGTGAGTACAAACACGCCGCCCGCGTCTTCATGATCGGCCGACGGCCCGGTAGAGTTTGGACGGTCGTACCATCAAGCGCGAGTGGCGAAATTGGCAGACGCGCCAGATTTAGGTTCTGGTGTCCACGGACGTGGGGGTTCAAGTCCCCCCTCGCGCACAACCCCATCGACTCCCGTCGTTTGTCGCCGGGAAGGGAATGGCCGTCGGCAGCGCGCACCGGTTCACCCGCCCCGTCCGACCCAGGCCTGCGGCACGTCTCCTGTCCGCCGATCCAGGCAAGCGTTCGAAGTAGCTGTGCCCCAGGGCCTCCGGATCAGCAATGACATCGGCGGCGGATCAGCAATGACATCGGCCGGTCATTCCGGCGGGTATTGCTCCGCGCGCAGCAGCCGGGCCAGATGCGCGGCGTTGCGCGCCGCGGTGGCGTTGGTGGACACCACCGCCTTGGGTGTCGCATCCAGATCGAGGTAGTCGACCCCGCTCATCGCCTCACCGTTCCAGTAGGTGGCGCCCTGGGCGGGTAGCGAGAACCCCATATCGTTCAGTCCCTGGAACAGGTCCGCGACGATCTTGTGCGCACCGTCCTCGTTGCCTACGACCGCGGCGAGGGCGACCTTGCCGAACATCGACGGCCTCCCCCGGGAGTCGGTCTCGGACAGTTCCGCGTCGAGCCGCTCCAGGGTTCGCTGCGCCACCGACGACATATGGCCCAGCCAGGTCGGGGTCGAGACGAGCACGATATCGGCCTCCCGCACCCGGGCGCGAATTCGCGGCCACTCGTCGCCGTCGCCTTCGTCACCGCTCACCCCCGGATAAACGTCGTGGTCCACCACCCGGATCACTTCGCCGGATACATCGTGCTCGCCGAGTTCGCCGAGGAGCTGGCGTGCTATCCGGTCGCTGCTCGACTCCGCGGGAGATTTCTTCAGAGTGCATACCAATGCGACCGCGTGCAGAGTGGCCATCGGTTCCACCTCCATATCGGTTTGCCGTCTCCTGCCGCGCAGTAGCCGACCGGCGCGGCCGTAAACATCTCCCGCCGGAGGCACCGGCTCACGACACCATTGCCATCGAACAGCGGTGATAGCTACTATCAATCGAGTCGAATCGGGTCGGACACTCGACAGAACGGAATCCACCCATGAGGCCACAGGCGCAGTTCCTGCGCGCGGGCCCTCGACTGATCGGCACCATGGTCGGGGCCGTAGCGCTCGTCTTCACCGCCGCACCGGCGGTGGCCCTCCCTCTCGGCGGCAACGCCTTCGTCGCCGGACAACCGGGTCCACAGGTCGAACTGAATCAGTACTGCCAAGCTCCCGGCGAGGTGGGACACCTCGCGGACGGTGAGACCGTCTACTGCACGCCCATCAACGGTTCCGACAACTACGTGTGGTCCATGTGGCCCGAACCGCAGGCCCTTCCGGTGGATCCGAACACCGGCGGGTACAACTGTTACGGCGCGAACTGCACCTTCCCCGACGGGAACCAGGTTCCCGAGGAACAGCGCTGCGGCGCCCGCTGCGGTGAACCGCCCACCACCGGAGATGTGAACAACGGCTGGGCGGATGGTCTGCGCAACGGCGCGGGCCGGGAGGTCCACGCCGTACGGTGACAGAGCGATCCCGCTTCGACGCCCGAGACGAACCGAGTCACGCACCCGAGTATCGAAGATGGTGAAATCCATGCCATATCCAGCGAATTCACGCGCTCGCTCATCCAGAAGACTACGAATTCTCGCCGCGGCGGCGGTGCTGACCGGCGCCTGGGCGGTGGGGCCGGCCCTCACCCCCGGCATACCCGGGGCCGGGCCCGCGGGGGCAGATCCTCAGGTCGTCCTGAACGACTACTGCTCCGAACCCGGCGCCGCCGGGCAGGCGAACGGGCGAACCGTCTACTGCACCGCGATCGTGAACAGCGAGGCCCACGTCTGGTCGTATTCGCAGACGCCGCTGGCCCGCGATCCGAACACCCGCGGCTACACCTGCGACGACGACGGCTGCCGGTACCCCGACGGCGCCGAGGTCCCCGGCGCCCAGCGCTGCGGGCTGCTCTGCGGGGAACCGCCCACCTCCGGCGATGTGCAGAGCGGTATGGCGGACTGCTTTTATTCCGGCGTCGGCTACGACGAATGCCTGTTACGCATCCCCGAGTGACCGGACCGGACCTCCGGGGCCGATCGGCCGGGCCACCGCCGACCCGTGATAGAAGTACGTGCCCAGGCCGACGGTGAACACGAGTATTCCGTAGATGGAATGTTCGACCGAGGCCGTGAACAGGGAATTCGTCCGCTGATATCGCCGCGCGAAGATCCAGCCGCCGGCGGTGCTCAGCACCACCGAGACCCAGCTGCCGAAGATGATGTGGACATACCCGAACGCGGCCGAACTGGCGGCGACCAGGCCCGTACCGGTGCCGAACACCGGCGCGTAACGGTGGAACAGGAACGAGCGGAAGATCAGCTCCTGCGGATAGACACTCAGCACCGGGTAGAGCACCATCACCGCGCACCACAGCCCCGGATGACGGCGGGGCAGGTCGAACAGATTGTCACGATCGGTGAGCGCGACTCCGCCGGTCAGCAGGGCCGCGCTCGCGGCGGTGAGCGCCGCCACCGCCGAACCCGCACGGGATCACCCTAACCGAACAGCGGTCGCAGCGACCGGGACGCGGAGACATCGCCCGGACCGTCCCGTGACCGCTACGCGACCCGGCCGCCCGCCGCGGCGACCCGGCTGTGACCCGTCGACCGGAACGTGATGCTTTCTTGTCTGGTATCGGTGCCCGGACCGGCGAAAACTGGGGGAGCGCAGGAAGTCAACGGTTTTCATCGATCGAAGGGTGTGACATGCCAGCCAGAATCACCAAGCTCTTCGCCGCGACCGCCATCGCCCTGGCCCTGGGCGCCGTCGCGGCCCCCGCGGCGTCTGCCGCGACCGGGCCGATCCAGGCACCCGTCATCCCGGGCCTGGGATCGGTCGAGATCTGCGTCCCGCTCGGCAGCGCCGAAGTCTGCATCTAACCGCCCGTCACGCACGATCCGCCCTCCCGTCCGATGTCCGATCCGACCGGGAGCCGGATCGTGCGCTTACCCGAACAACCACCGAACCACCGCCCAGAACGCACGTTGCTCGTGAAGGAGCGTGCGTCGGGATGAGCAGGCCGCGGCCCCACGCGACCTGCTCATCCGTTTCCGGGCCCGGTACACGCGGCCGGTCCGCGCCCGGCCGTGCCGCCATCGCGCGGCTGATATCCTCTTACCTGTTATCGAAGTACAGGAGACCGACCATGGTTGGTGAACTCGACATCACCGGGGTCACCCGGCTCTGACGGCCACCAGTAGGGCGCATCGGGCGCCGCTGAAGTGGCCATCTCGTCGTTCGCCGATCCGTTCGCGGCGCTGCCACGCGCGCCCGCACGAAACAGAGGTCTCCCCTGATGTCAGATGCCCGTATCGTCTGCTCGAATCTGTCCTTCTCCTGGCCGGACGACACTCCGGTCTTCACGAACCTGTCCTGCACCGTGCCCGCCGGGCGCACCGGCCTGGTGGCCCCGAACGGCGCCGGGAAGAGCACCCTGCTCCGGCTGATCGCCGGTGAGCTGACGCCCTCGGCCGGGAGCGTCGTCGTCGACGGCGTGCTCGGCTATCTCCCCCAGACCCTGCCGCTGACCCGCGATATGTCGGTGGCCCAGCTACTGGGAATCGCGCCCGTACTGGCGGCGCTGGACGCGGTCGAATCCGGTGATACCGCCGAGGCGCATTTCACCACCATCGGCGCGGACTGGGATATCGAAGAACGCACCCGCGCCCAGCTCGACCGGCTGGGCATCGGTGACCTGTCCTTCGCCCGCCCGCTGCACACTCTCAGCGGTGGTCAGGTGGTGTCCCTGGGGCTCGCGGCCCAGCTGTTGCGCCGACCGGATGTACTGCTGCTGGACGAGCCCACCAACAATCTCGATCTCGACGCGCGCCACCGGCTCTACGAAGTACTCGGCGACTGGAAGGGGTGTCTGCTGCTGGTCGCCCACGACCGCGCCCTGCTCGACCGGATGGACCGGATCGCCGAACTGCACGCGGGCGAGATCGCCTTCTACGGGGGCAATTTCACCGAATACGAGGAATCGGTGCGCGCGGCGCGCGAGGTCGCGGAGAAGAATATCCGCAATGCCGAGCAGGAGGTCAAACGCGAGAAGCGCGAACTGCAGCAGGCCCGGGAACGCTCGGCCCGGCGAGCGAGTACCGCGGCGCGCAATCTCGGCAATGCCGGGCTACCGAAGATCTTCGCGGGCACGATGAAACGGAATGCGCAGGAGTCGGCGGGCCGGGCAGGTGAAACGCACGCCGCGCGAGTCGAGGCGGCCAAGACCAAACTGGATTCGGCCGAACGCGCGTTGCGCACCGAACACAAGATCGCGGTGCAGTTGCCGCGCACCCGCGTCCCGGCCGGGCGCACCGTATTCCTGGGTGAGCGGATGCACCACCGGTTCGGTGACCGCCTCGTCCTCGGACCGGACGGCGCGGACCTGGCTGTGCGCGGTCCCGAACGGATCGCGCTCACCGGACCCAACGGCGCCGGGAAATCCACACTGCTGCGGATCGTGCAGGGTGAGCTGGCCCCGGACTCGGGCGATATCACCCGCGCCGACGGCCGGATCGCCTATCTGTCCCAACGGCTGGATCTGCTGGACCCGGACCGGACGGTCGCCGAGAACCTGGCCGCCGCCGCGCCCGAACTCCCGGACGCCGACCGGATGAACCTGCTGGCCCGGTTCCTGTTCCGGGGCGCTCGCGCGCATCTGCCGGTCGGCGTGCTCTCCGGCGGTGAACGGCTGCGGGCGACCCTGGCCTGTGTCCTGTTCGCCGAACCGGCACCGCAGCTACTGCTGCTGGACGAGCCGACCAACAATCTGGATCTGACCGGTGTCGAACAGCTGGAGAGCGCCCTGAACGCTTATGAGGGCGCGTTCATCGTGGTCAGCCACGATCAACGATTCCTGCGTGAGATCGGCGTGCGACGCTGGTTGCGATTGTCGGAAGGCAGCCTGCAGGAGATCGCGGACCCCGGAAAGGACTGAGCACCGGCCGGTTTCACGATCGAACCGGAACGCGCTCCAGGGTGCCCGATTCCATCGCCACCCAGAGCGCACCATCCGGCCCGACGGCCAGACCGTGTGGTTCCGAACCCGGGAGTCCGGTCGCGGTGATCGCACCTTCGACGGTGATCCGGCCGAGCCGGGCGGTGGCCCATTCGGTGAACCACAGGGCCCCGTCCGGCCCGGCGATGATGGCGTGCGGCCGGGCCTCTCGGTCGGGCAGCGAAAACTCCTCGATATCACCCGATGTGGTGATCCGGCCGATCTGTCCGGCGCCGATCTCCACGAACCAGAGGGCACCGTCGGGCCCCGCGGTGATACCGACCGGGTTCGCGCCCGGGGTCGGTAGCGGGTGCACCGTCGAGACTCCGTCCAGACCGGTCCGGCCGATGGCATTGCCCTGGTTGAGCGTGTACCAGAGCGCGTCGTCGGCACCGGTGGTGATCATCGAGGGCATACCGGTCACCGGGAAATAGGTGGTGGTCCCGTCCGGGTCCAGCCGGCCGATCCGGTCGGTCTGCATCTCGGTGAACCAGAGCGCGCCGTCGGGCCCCGCGGTGAGTCCGTACGGCGTTTCGGCGGGGAACCAGGCCGGATCACCTTCCCCAGTGATCCGGCCGATCCGGTTGGCGCGGAATTCGCTGAACCACATGGCATCACCGGGCCCGGGCACGATCACGGTGGGCTGTCCGTCGGGGCGGCCGGTGGCGAAAACGCGCACCTCGCCCTCGTGATACCGGCCCACCGCGCCGGCTCCGGCCAGGGTGAACCACAGGGCGCCGTCGGCTCCCGCGCTCACTCCGTACGGGGCACCGGGAACCTCTACCACCTGTATTCCTCCTTCGGCGCCGGTGATCCGGCGCGACATCACCCGGCGGGGACCGTAGCGGTCACCCCGACGCGACCTCGGCCGCCCACCGGGCCGCGCCGGCGGATCAGGCGGAGGAAAGCTGAGCCTGCCACATCCAGTGCAGTTGCTCCAACCGGCCGGCGATGGTGATGAAGAGATCCTGGGTGACCGGATCGGCCTTCTCGGTGCTGTCGATCCGCACCCGGAGCCGGCGGATGATGGTGTCCAGGTTCTGCACGATCGCGGTGATGACGTCGGTGTCCTGCTGCCAGCCGTCCGGGAAATCGAGACCGCCGGCTTCCTTGGCCACCGTGGCCGCGCGCCCATCCGGGCTCACCCCGATCGCGGTGGCGCGTTCGGCGGCCTGATCGGTGAAATCACGAGCCGCCACGACCAGTTCGTCCAACGCCAGATGTACCGAGCGGAAATTGCGTCCGAGGACGTTCCAGTGCGCCTGTTTGGCGATCAGGGACAGATCGATGAGGTCGACGACTGTTGCGCGCAGAGCCTCACCGGTGATGCGCTGCTGTTCCGGGTCGAGCGTGCTCTTGATCGGGACGTTCATCGTCGAAAACCCTTTCTTGTCGTCAGGAACATCGGGCGGCTACCCAGAATCGCACTCTCGAATCAGGCAGGGGCCGATCTCGGCGATGGCGCCGATCACAGCTGTTTCGGGCCCCGGGCCGGGGGTAGGTCGCACACAGACCGGCTTCGGCACTGCGTTTTCGCAGGTACAGGCTTTCGCCGGGACAGCGTTTCCGTATAGGAGGGAGCAAGAGATGGCCCAGCACAATCTGACCGGACGACGGGTGGCGATCCTCGCGGCCGACGGCGTGGAACAGGTCGAACTCGTGCAACCCCGGTCCGCGGTCGAGGACGCGGGCGCGACCACCGCGCTGGTGTCGCTGCAGCGGGGGCGGATCCAGGCGATGAACCACGATGTGGAGAAGGGCGACACCTTCGCGGTGGACCGGGTGGTCGGCGAATGCTCGGCCGACGAGTTCGACGCCCTCTTGCTCCCCGGCGGCACCACCAACCCCGACCAACTCCGGCAGGACCCCGCAGCGGTCGGATTCGTCCGTGATTTCTTCGCCGCCGGGAAACCGGTGGGGGTGATCTGCCACGGCCCGTGGACCCTGGTGGAGGCCGATGTGGTGCGGGGGCGCACCCTCACCTCCTACCCCAGCGTCCGCACCGATATCCGCAACGCGGGTGGCACGGTGGTCGACGAGGAGGTGGTCACCGACCACGGTCTGGTGTCCAGCCGCAACCCCGGTGACCTGCCCGCGTTCTGCGCGAAGATCGTCGAGGAATTCGCGGAGGGCAGGCATCGGGTGCACCCGGAGGGCGCCACCGCGTCCGGCTGATCCGGTTCTCCGGCATTCCCGCGGCCGCGACATCCGGGTGTCGCCCGGATATCGCGGCCGCCGGGTCGTCAGAAGGGGTATCGGGCGATCTCCGATTGCACCGTGACCCACTGGGTTTCGGTGAAGGTGTCCAGATTGGCCGCCGGCCCGCCGAACCGTCCGCCTACCCCGGACGCCTTGATACCGCCGAAGGGGATGACCGCCTCGTCGTCCACCGTCTGGTCGTTGACGTGCACGGCGCCGGAGTGGATGCGATCGGCCAGTTCGAAGGCCTTGAACGCGTCGCCGGTCAGAATGCCCACCGAGAGGCCGTATTCGGAGGCGTTGACGATATCTACGGCCTCGTCGAGGGTGTCGTAGGTGAGCACCGGGGCCACCGGGCCGAAGATCTCTTCGGTCCAGGCCGGATTGTCCGGGCCGAGCCCGGTGAGGACGGTGGGCCGGTAGTACAGGTCGGTGTATTCACCGCCCGCGGCGAGGGTGGCGCCCGCGTCGACGGCGGAGGTCACCAGCTCGTGTACCCGGTCGCGCTGGGCGGCATCGATGATCGGGCCCAAGGCGTTGGCCGGGTCGGCCGGGTCGCCCACGGCGAGCGCGCGGGCCTTCTCGGTCAGCGCCGCGATATATTCCGCGGCGATCGAACTGTGCACCAGGTGGCGCCCGGTGGTCATACAGATCTGGCCCTGATGCAGGAACGATCCCCACGCTCCGGCCGACGCCGCGGCCGGGACATCGGCGTCGGGCAGGACCAGCAGGGCATTGTTCCCGCCGAGTTCCAGATGCACCTTCTTCAGCAGCGGTCCGGCCTCGGCCGCGATCCGCCGGCCCGCCGCCGTCGATCCGGTGAACGACAGGCACGGAATCCGCGGATGCGACACCATCGCCGCGCCGAGGTCGCCGCCACCGGGCAGGACATGCAGCACCCCGGCGGGCAGGCCCGCTTCGCTCAGGAGTTCGGCCAACGCCAATCCGCCCGAGATCGGGGTCCGGGGGTCGGGTTTGAGGATCACCGCGTTGCCCAGCGCGAGGGCGGGAGCGACCGAGCGCATCGAGAGGATGCCCGGGAAATTGAACGGTGAGATGACGCCGACGATGCCCACCGGCACCCGCCGCGCGACCGAGAATCGCGGTTTACCCGACCGCAGCAGTTCCCCGTACGGATGCGAGGCCAGGGCCGCCGACTCCTGGAGTTCGCTGGTCACCAGACCCACCTCGAACGCGGCCTTGCCCTGCCCCGAGCCGGCTTCGGCGACCAGCCACGATGCCAGGCGGTCCGGGTTGTCACCGAGTAGCCGCGCGGCCCGCAGCAGTACCGACACCCGATCGTCGTAGGTGCGCGCGGCCCATTCCCGCTGCGCCGCGAGGGCGGAATCCACCGCTCGATCGAGGTCGTCGGTTCCGGCCGCACCCACCGTGTCGATCACCGCTCCGGTGGCCGGCCCGACCACCGGCAGGGACCGGGCGGCGGATCGGAAGGCGCCGTCGAAGAGCGCGCCGTGCCAGGCAGTGGTGGAAGGTCCGGCCGAGGTGGTCATATGAACTCCTGATTCGCGGTCGTGACGGAAACGAGTATCGCGGTGCGGGCGCCGGATGGCGGCGGGTCGGCGGAATCCGCGCCGGGCGGCCCGGTCAGGCCGCCTGCTGCCAGCCGGTATAGGCCTCGGCGAGGTAGGCGGCCCCGTGGCGGGACCCGGTGACCAGCGCCAATTCCCCGCGCTGGCGTTCCAGGTCGAATGGGGAGGCGCCCTCCACCGAATGCAGCATGGTGGTCATCCAGTACGAGAAATGCTGTGCCTTCCACACCCGGTCCAGCGCCCGCTCGGTATAACGGTCCAGCGCGGGATCGCCCATACCGCCGAGGAAGTCGATGATCGCCTCGTGCAGGACCCGGACGTCCGCCAGCGCCAGATTGAGACCCTTCGCGCCGGTCGGCGGGACGGTGTGCGCGGCGTCGCCGGCGAGTAGCAGGCGTCCGTGCCGCATCGGGGCGGTGACGAAGGACCGGAACGGCAGCACCATCTTCGCGCTGATCGGCCCTTCCACGATCTCGAAACCGTTGCCGTTCACCCGGCGGCGCATCTCGGCCCAGATCCGGTCGTCGTCCCAATCCTGCGGCCGCTCCTGCGGCGAGCACTGGAAATACATCCGCTGCACGGTCGGCGTGCGCTGACTGACCAGCGCAAAACCGTGTTCGGAGTGGGCGTAGATGAGCTCCGGATGCGACGGCGGCGCCTCGGCGAGGAAACCGAACCAGGCGAAGGGGTATTCGCGGAACCATTCGCTGCGGGTCCCGGCCGGGAAGGTCTTGCGGCAGATCGACCGCGACCCGTCGGCGCCGACCACCAGATCCGCCTCCACCCGGGCGGGCCGGCCGTCGGCGCCGGTGAACGAGACCACCGGCCGCTCGGCCGTGATATCCACCGATGTATCGGTGACCCCGTACCGCACATCGCCTCGGTCGGCCTCGCGGCGCGCGGCCAGGTCGACGAAGACGTCGTTCTGCGGGTACAGCCAGACCGATTCGCCGACGAGATCCTTGAAATCGATGCGGTGGTTGTCCCCGCCGAACCGGAACACCACCCCGTCGTGCCGGTCGCCCTCGGTCATCACCCGATCGGAGACGCCCGAATCCACCAGCGTCCGCACGGATCCGGCCTCGAGGATACCGGCGCGGATCGTGGTGGCGATCTCGTGCCGGTCGCGGATATCCACCACCACCGAGTCGATCCCGGACCGGTGCAGCAGATGGGACAGCAGCAGGCCCGCCGGACCCGCTCCGACGATGGCTACCCGGGTGCGGGTGGTGGTCATGTGGCGTACTCCTTCAGATCGTCGCGTCCGGTTCGGGTGGGTGCGGCCGGCGGGGTGAACTGCCGGGCCAGGCGGGGCACCGTCGCCAGGGCGAGCAGCCCCAGCGCGGCCACCGCCGCGAAGAAATAGAAGCCCCAGGGGTGGGCGGACCCGGAGACGATGAGTGCTCCGGTGATACTCGGGCCGAAGATGGCGCCGAGACGGCCGACGGCCGCGGCCAGGCCGAGCGCGGTGGCCCGCACCTCGGCCGGGTAGGCCTGGGTGACATAGGCGTAGACCAGCACCTGGGCCGAGAAGACGAAGATGCCGGTGACCAGGACCAGGGCGTTGAGCAGAACCGTGCTCGACACCTTGACACTCAGCAGCGCGAGCAGCACCGCGGCGGCGGCGAACCAGACCAGGATGATCGGTTTGGTGCCACGGCGGTCGGCGAGGATGCCGGCGACCACCAGTCCGATGATGGCGCCGATGTTGAGCACCAGCAGCAGGGTCAGCGAGGTGGACATGTTGTAGCCGGCATCGCGCATGAGCTTGGGCAGCCAGGTGTTCAGGCCGTAGACCAGCAGCAGGCCCATGAACGAGCCCACCCAGACGCCGAGCGTGGTGCGCAGGTAGCGGGGCTGCAGGACGACCGTCGGCCGCACCCGCACGGCGCTTTCCCGGGTTTCCAGGTAGGCGTCGGATTCCGGCAGTTTGCGCCACATGAGCGGTACCAGCAGGAGTCCGGCGATACCGCCGGCATAGAACAGGATCTCCCAGTCGGGCACGAGCCACAGCGCCAGCAGCGAGGCGAGCACGGCGCCGAAGTGATATCCGGTCATGGTGAAGGTGCTGGCGAAGGCCCGGCGGGTGGGCGGCATATGTTCGGCCATGAACGTGAGCGCGGTGGGCATACACGCGCCGAGTCCCAGCCCGGCCAGCAGCCGGAAGGCGCCGAAGACGGCGACCGATCCGGCCCAGGGCACCGCGATGGTGAATACGGAGAACAGCGCGATCGAGGCCAGCAGGACCCGGCGGCGGCCGTAGCGGTCGGCCAGCGGTCCCACCCCCGCGGCGCCGATCGCGACTCCGACCAGGGAGATGGTGGCGGCGAAAGTGGCGCTCGCGGCGGTGAATCCGAGGTGGTTCTCATCGATGAGCGTCGGGATGACCGCGCCGAGCACGACGAGGTCGTATCCGTCGAGCAGCACGGTGAGCCAGCACAGGGCGGCCGGCCACGACAGCAATTTGTTCATGCGGGAATTCATTTCTGATCTTCGAGCCGTGCGTGCCGACCCAGAACTGTGATGGCACTCACGCTAAGCTCGCGTCCATCAGAAATCCAATAGATGTTTTTCCGGAGTTGAATAGAGGAGATCTATGGCGGCGGATTTCGATCTGAACCTGGTGCGCACATTCGTGCTGCTCTACGAGACACGCAGCGTCACCGCGGCCGCCGATCTGCTGGGCGTCACCCAGCCGACAGTCAGCTACGGGCTCGGAAAATTGCGCAGGCGGCTCGACGATGAGCTGTTCGTCCGCGGCCCCGGCGGGCTCACCGCGACCTCGGAGGCCGAGCGGCTGTACCCGCCGCTGCGCACGGCTCTGGCCAAGGTCACCGAAACGCTCGGCGCGACCGACGAATTCGACCCCGGACGCCCGACCCGGTTCACCCTCGGCCTCTCCGATCTGGGTGAGGTGACGGTCCTGCCGCTGGTACTGACCGAGCTCACCGCGCAGGCGCCGCGCGCCGGGTTGCGCGTGCGGGCGTTCGATCTGGATACCGCGGCCGACCAACTGGCCCGCGGGGAACTGGACGCCGTGATAGCCAGCCCGGTCCTGGATTCCCCGCGGTTGCGCCGCACCCCGCTGTTCACCGAGGGGTACGCGGGGATGGTCGCGGCCGATCATCCCCGGCTCCGGTCCGATGCCCCGGATCAGGCCGCCCTGGAACGGGAGCGGCATGTGGTGGTGAACGGCGGGACCGGCCACCCCGGACCGCGCGCGGCCCTGGCCGCGCACCGGCTGGAGGACCGGATCGCGGTCCAGGTGACCCGGTTCGCGACGCTGCCGTATGTGGTGCAGGACAGCGAACTGGTCGCGATCGTGCCCGAGCGGGTGGCGCGGGCCCTGGCCCGGACCCATGCCGTGCGGATCTTCCGGCTGCCGTGGCCGATCGAGCCGGTGGAGGTCGCCGCCTATACCCGTCACACCCCGGAGGGCGGTGCGCCGCAGCGCTGGTTCCTGGAGGTGATCCGGGCGGCGACGGCGCGACTCCCGGCGCTGTGAACAGCCGGGACCCGCTGCGCCTGCGCGCATCTCAGCCCACCCGCTCCAGCAGGCCGGCGGCGACCTCTAGCTCGGCGCCGGTGGCCGCGCGCACCTCGTCGACGGTCACACCCGGCGCCGTTTCCACCAGCAGCAGCCCGGTCTCGGTGATATCGAGAACCGCCATATCGGTGATGACGCGGTCCACACAGCCCATCCCGGTCAACGGCAGCGAGCATTCGCCGACGATCTTGGGTTCCCCGGCGCGGGAGACGTGGTCCATCATCACGATCACCCGGCGGGCGCCGTGCACCAGATCCATGGCGCCGCCCATCCCCTTGACCATCTTGCCCGGGATCATCCAGTTCGCCAGATCGCCGCGGGCGCTGACCTGCATGGCGCCCAATACCGCGAGATCGACCTGACCGCCGCGGATCATGCCGAACGACTGCGCGGAATCGAAGAACGAGGCGCCGGGCAGGACGGTGATGGTCTCCTTGCCGGCATTGATGAGTTCGGGGTCGAGCTCGTCCTCGGTGGGATACGGGCCCACGCCCAGCACCCCGTTCTCCGAATGCAGGACGACGGTGATATCGCCCGGCAGATAGTTGGGCACCAGGGTCGGCATCCCGATTCCGAGGTTGACGTACTGCCCGTCCTCGAGTTCCCGGGCCACCCGGGCCGCCATCTGTTCGCGGGTCAGCGTCATGCGCGCACCGTCCTGTTCTCGATTCCGACCTCGACCTCGCCCACGTGCACCACGCGCTGGACCTGGATACCGGGGGTGTGGACCTCGTCGGGGTGTAGTTCGCCGGGTTCCACGAGATGTTCGACCTGGGCGATGGTGATCCGGCCCGCGGCCGCCGCGGGCGGGTTGAAGTTGCGGGCGCTCGCGCGGTAGACGAGGTTGCCGTGCCGATCGCCCTTCCAGGCGTGGACCAGCGCGTAGTCGGTGACGATGCCGCGCTCCATGACGTAGGTGACCCCGTCGAATTCCCGGGTCTCCTTGGGCGGGCTCGCCACCGCGATACCGCCCGAACCGTCGTAGCGCAGCGGCAGACCGCCCTCGGCGACCTGGGTGCCGACACCCGCCGGGGTGAAGAACGCCGGGATTCCGGCGCCACCGGCGCGCATCCGTTCGGCGAGGGTGCCCTGCGGTGTCAGCTCGACCTCCAGCTCGCCGGACAGGTACTGCCGGGCGAACTCCTCGTTGGCACCGACATAGGAGCTAACAGTGCGGCGGATGCGATGCGCGGCCAGCAGCACACCGAGCCCGAACCCGGCGGTGCCGCAGTTGTTGCTCACCACTTCCAGCTCACCGGCGCCCTGTTCGAGCAGCGCGTTGATCAGTACTTCGGGCACGCCGACCAGGCCGAATCCGCCGACTGCCAGCGATGAACCGGCGGGGATATCGGCGACCGCGGCGGCGGCCGTGGCAATGACTTTGTCCATCACGCGGTTCACTGTAACCTCAAACGTGCGGATTGTGAACTTTCGTCCGCATAGCGAACATTTCCTCGGATGCTTTGCTCTTTCCCGAGCCCGTCCTAGGCTGTTCGCATAACGAAGAAGTGTCCACATACCGAACATGAGGTCGTCGCGCATGCTCCAACTGCCACCGCCGTACCGCGGTATCGAAAAGAACGAGGAAGCTCCGCTCGACTTCGCCGATTACCGCACCACCGCCCGGCGGCACCCGAAACAACCGCTGGTGCTGCTGCCCCAGCGGCTCGGTGAGCTGACCGGGCCGGCGCTCGGCGAAGGCCGGGTCACGGCCGCCGACGCGGACCTCACGCTCGCCCGCGGCGGCGAGGCCGCCGGGCAGCGGATCGTCGTGCACGGCCGGGTGCTCGACAGCGACCGCAAACCGGTACCCCACACCCTGGTCGAGGTCTGGCAGGCCAACGCGGCCGGCCGCTACCGGCACCACGGCGATCGGTGGCCCGCTCCGCTGGACCCGTATTTCGACGGAGTCGGCCGGACGCTCACCGACGGCGACGGCCACTACTCGTTCACCACCATCAAACCGGGCGCCTATCCGTGGGGAAATCACCACAACGCGTGGCGGCCCGCGCATATCCATTTCTCGCTGTTCGGGCGCGCCTTCACCCAGCGCCTGGTCACCCAGATGTACTTTCCCGACGATCCGATGTTCTTCCAGGACCCGATCTACAACTCGGTTCCCGACGGTGCCCGCCAGCGCATGGTCAGCGTGTTCGACTATTCGGCCACCAGCGACAACTGGGCGCTCGGCTTCCGTTTCGACATCGTGCTGCGGGGTCGCGACGCGACCCCGTTCGAGGAGGACGACCACGATGAATGACGCCGTATTCGCGCCCCGCTATCCGGCGACACCGGGGGATTTCACCACCGTCGGCTACGGGCCGACACCGTCGCAGACCGTCGGGCCCTACCTGCATATCGGACTGCCCTGGCCCGACGGGCCGGAGATCGTCGCCCCCGGCACCGCCGGGTCGATCACGATCGCTGTCTCGGTCGCCGACGGTGACCGCGCTCCGGTGGCGGACGCGCTGGTGGAGGTCTGGCAGGCCAACCGCGACGGGGTTTTCGAACACCCCGACGATCCGCGCCCGCAGACCGACGCCGCCTTCCGCGGGTTCGGCCGCTGCCCCGCCGACGAGACCGGCACGGCCCGGTTCACCACCGTCAAACCCGGGGCCGTCCCGGCCGGTGACGCGGGCACCGAGGCACCGCATCTGAATCTCTCGATCTTCGCGCGCGGAATGCTCAACCGGCTGGTCACCCGGCTGTACTTCCCCGACGAGACGGCCGCGAACGCCATCGACCCGGTGCTGTCGGCGCTACCGGAATCCCAGCGGCACAAGCTGATCGCCACCGCCACTGCCGACGGCTACCACCTGAGTGTCGTCCTGCAGGACGACGACCCCGCGGGCGCCGAGACCCCGTTCTTCTACTTCTAGGAGGAATCGCACCGTGGCGCGTGGAGAACTGTTCGACCCGCTGTTCGGAGCGGCGGCGCTCGGCGCCGTCCTCTCCGACCGCGCCTGGATCACCGCACTGGTCGAGGTCGAATGCGCGCTGGCCAGGGCGCAGGCCGCGGCCGGTGTCATCGACGTCGATCACGCCGCCGCCATCGACGCGGCGGGTCCGGCGGTGGTCGCCGCCGTCGACCCGGCCGCTCTCGGCGCGGCGGCCGTCGCGGGCGGTAATCCGGTGATTCCGCTGGTCGGTGAGTTGCGTGCGGCCTGCGCGCAGCGCGGTGTCCCGGCGGCCGCGGTGCATCGGGGCGCCACCAGCCAGGACATCCTGGACAATGCGCTGCTACTGCTCGTGCAGCGGGCCGGGAAGCTGATCGTCGCCGATCTCGGCGCCGCCGCCGACGCCGCCGCCGGACTGGCCCGGACCCACCGCGACACCCCGATGGTCGCGCGCACCCTGGGCCAGCAGGCGCTGCCGACCACCTTCGGCGCGCTCGCGGCCGGCTGGTGCGCGGCGCTGGACCGGGCGACCGGCGCGCTGATATCGGTACTGGCCGACCTACCCGTCCAATTCGGCGGGGCCGCGGGCACTCTCGCGGCACTGCATCCGCACGGTCTCACGGTCGCCGACGCCCTGGCCGCCGAACTCGGTATCCACGCGCACGAGAATCTGTCGC